>NZ_JBFPNH010000022.1:0-134188 GCF_040815545.1 Streptomyces sp. LMG1-1-1.1
CCCGCGACACGGTCGACTGCGACAGGCCCGTCTGCTTCGCCATCGACCGTGTCGACCAGTGGGTCGCGTTCTTCGGGGCCGATTCCAGCGTCCTGGCCACCAGGGCGGCCACCTGCTCGTCGGTGACTGATCTGGGACCGCCTGGGCGGGGCATGTCGCCCAGGCCGGCGATCCGGTGCTCGACGAAACGCGCCCGCCACCGGCCCACCGCATGCGGCGTCGAGCCGAGCCGAGCCGCGACGTCCTTGTTGGAAACGCCCTCCGCGCAGGCCAGGATGATGCGGCACCTCAGTGCCCACGCCTGCGGCGTGGAACGGCGCCGCACCCATCCCTCGAGCGCAGCCCGTTCCTCGTCCGACAGGATCAACTCGGCCTTCGGCCGCCCCGTACGTGTCACAGGCCAAGCTTATATATCTGAACAGAATTCCTGACTCAGAAGACTAGGGCCTGTCCGATGGGTCGCGTGACGCTCCCGCTGGGCACTCGTTCCGTGGGACATGGGGCGGGGAGATCTTTCGGATGAAGAGTGGGCTCGACTGGAGCCGCACTTGCCGGTGAATCGCGGGCGGGGTGGACGCTGGCAATCCCACCGCCGTGTGATCAACGGGATTCTGTTCCGGCAGCGGACCGGCCTCCCCTGGCGGGACCTTCCTCCCTGCTTCGGTAGCTGGAAGACGGTTCACGATCGTCATCGAAGGTGGTCGGCGGACGGCACGTGGGAGAGGATCCTGCGGGCCGTCCAGGCCGACGCCGATGCCGAGGGCCGGATCGACTGGAGCATGGTCAGCGTCGATTCCACGACCTGCCGCGCTCATCAGCACGCGGCCGGCGCCTCCACCCGCGCCCCGAAGATTCCGGGTCGGCGCAGGAGCCCGGCGCGTCATCGTCCCGATGAGGCCCTGGGACGCTCGCGAGGCGGGCTCACGAGCAAGATCCACCTTGCTGGAGAGGGTGGGTGTCGCCCGCTCGGGTTTGTCATCACGCCCGGTCAGTGGGGGGACGCACCGCAGGTGATTCCCGTCCTGGAAGAGATCCGTGTGCCCCGACAGGCCGGTGGACGACCGCGCACTCGGCCCGACCATGTCGGGGGAGACAAGGCGTACTCATCACGCCGTAATCGGCGTCACCTGCGCAGACGCCAGATCAAGCACACGATCCCCGAGCCGAGAGACCAGCGGGCCAACCGCCGGCGCCGCGGCAGCCAAGGAGGCCGGCCCACGGGCTTCGATAAGACGATCTACCGCCGCCGCAACGAGGTCGAGCGGACCGTCAACCGGCTCAAGAACTTCCGCGCCGTCGCCACGCGCTTCGACAAACGGGCGTACGTCTTCCACGGGACGGTCACCGTGGCCGCGATCCGCCTATGGCTCCGTCCGCAGTGAAACGCCCCGTTGAGAGGTCCTTAGCACCTGGGTAGTGGTGGCGCGGTTCGCTGAGTACGCGCTCGTCGACAGCCCTGACGTCCCAAGATGAGCTGCCGAACTCGGTCTACCAGGGTGAGCGGGTGTCGCGGCGTGCTTCTGGGGTCTGCTCGGGCAGATCCGTGTTCTGGTCGGTGCGCAGCAGCATGCCCGGGTCGGGTTCGAAGTCCTCATTGGGCGGTGCCGGCTGGTGGAAACGCTCGGTGCGCGGAATGGTGACTTCCACCAGCCGGCCCTCCTGGAACATCCACAGCCCGAAGCAGTCGTCGTCCTGGTCGCGAAGCAGAACCTGCACCGTGTGCGGATGCGGCCACGGCAGCGACTCCAGGTGCCTGAGCAGGCCCTGGCGGCCACGCAATTTCTCGAACTCCAGGGCCCACCCGAACTCGTAGCCCCACTGCCCCGCTATCGGGACGAAGCGACCTCGCCACGTGCGTTCCGGGTCGTCCTGGGTCAGCGGTTCCATCACCTCGCCCGACCAGCGGGCTAGCACGATGACCTCGGCGTCTCTACTCATGCCGGAGTATGACCGCATCCGCCTGATCCACCGCAACCAAATTCCTCAACCGGCCGACGCAGGCAAGGACGGGCGGATTGGCGACGAGCTCTCCGTGCCGGCGAGCCCGACGACGGCGCCTCGGGAGAAGCTCATCTGCGCCTATGCCACGGCCCTGATCAGCTCACACGACCCATCGGACAGCCCCTAGCTCCGTTCCGGTAAGGACCGCGATCTGCCCGCGGGCCGCGCGGGACTTTCCGGACAGAGCCCAGGTCCTGCCCCGTCGGACCGTCGGACGCCGTCAGCCGCGTCCTCGGGGGCGCCGTGCGCGGCCGGCCGCTGCTCCCCCGCCGGCTACTGGTCGAGGCCGGGCAGAGCGTCGGGGGCCGGGCAGATCCTGGCGCCCTGGTGGTCGAAGACGTACAGCTGGGCGAGGTCGACGAGGAGCGGCACCTGGGCGCCGGCCCGGACGCGGACGTGGGGGCCGGTCCGCAGCACGAGGTCGCTGCGGGCGGCCGTGCGCCGTTCCCGGTCGCCCCGCGGGTCGCCGTACGGGACCGGCTCGGGGGCCGGGGCGGTAGCGGCCCGGCCCTCGATGCCCGTCCTGACGGCGCCGAGGGCCGCCGCGTGTGCCCGGATGCGGCCGAAGCGCCGCTTCCGCCGCCCGCTCGTCCGCCGGCCGCCGGACCGGGGGCGCGAGGCCTCCAGGTCCGCCACGACGGCGGGCCGCGAGCCGGTGTCCAGGTGCACGAGCACCTCGTGGCCCTGGTACTCGACGTGCTCGACGACCCCGACCAGCGCCGCCTCACCGGGCCGCTTCTGGCTCGGCGGCGCGATCCGTACGGCCTCGGAGCGCAGCCCGACGATGATCGGGCGGCCCTGCTGGATCCGAAGGAGCTGGTGGTCGACGCTCAACGGCTGCGGAAGCAGCAGGCGTTGGCTGCCCAGCTCCAGGGTCATCGGCCCGTCGAGCGGCGCGTGGACGACCGCGTCGAGGAGGTTGATGCGCGGTGTGCCGACGAACGCGGCGACGAAGACGTTGGCGGGGCGCGCGTACAACTCCTGGGGAGGGCTGACCTGTTGCAGGACACCGTCGCGCATGACCGCCACCCGGTCGCCCAGCGACATCGCCTCGGACTGATCGTGCGTCACATAGACGGTGGTCACGCCCAGTTCGTCGGTGAGGCGGGCTATCTCGGCCCGCAGATGGCCGCGCAGTTTGGCGTCGAGGCTGGACAGCGGCTCGTCGAGGAGGAAGACCGACGGGCGCCGGGAGATCGCGCGGCCCATCGCCACGCGCTGGCGCTCCCCGCCGGACAGCTGTCCGGGCAGCCGGTCGAGCAGGTCCTCGACGGCGAGCATCCGCGCGGTCGCCTCCACCTGCGGGTCGTGGTCCGCCGAGGGTTCCCGCAGCTTCAGCGGGAAGCCGATGTTCTCCCGCGAGGTCATCGACGGGTAGAGGGCGAAGTTCTGGAACACCATGGCGATGTCCCGCTCACGGGGCGGCACGTCGTTCGCGTGCTCGCCGTCGAGGAACAGGTCGCCCTCGGTGATGTCCTCCAGACCGGCGATCATCCGCAGGACGGTGGACTTGCCGCATCCGGATGGACCGAGCAGCACCAGGAACTCCCCCGGTTCGACGGTGAGGGACACCCGCCGCACCACGTGGGAACCGCCGTATTTCTTGCTCACATCTCGCAGCACGATGGCGCGACTCATGGAAATCCGCCCGGAGTAGAAGGATCACAGGGGGTGTGTGGCCGAAAGTAGCCCATGATGAGGCGCTGCGGAACAGTTTCGTACGTCTTACGGAAAAAGGAATTCACCGGCACGCGAATGCCGTCGGCACACCGCCGCACCGTCCGTCGCACGGCACGGTCAGGCCGATTCCCGTACGACGAGTTCGGGGGCGAACACCAGGTGCGCCGGCCCGGCCGACGACCCCTGGAGCCGTCCGACGAGCAGCTCCGCCATGGCCGCGGCCATCCGCTCCACGGGCTGGCGCACCGTCGTCAGCGGCGGCCGGCAGGTCACGGCGACGCTGGAGTCGTCGAAACCCACCACCGCCACGTCCCCGGGCACGCTCAGGCCCCGCTCGCGCACGACCTCGCACGCCCCCTGCGCCATCAGGTCGTTGGCCGCGAAGACGCCGTCCACCCGCGGGTGCTCCGCCAGGAGCCTGCGCATGGCCGCCGCGCCGCTCTCGACCGTGAACCCGCCCTCCACCACCGGAGGCGCGGCCCTGCCCGCGCTCTCCAGGGCCTCGCGGAAACCGGCGAGACGGGCCTCGCCGGCCGGGAGGCCCCGGGGCGCACGGATCGTCGCGGGATTCCGGCATCCCCTGGCCAGCAGGTGCGCGGCGGCGAGCCGGCCGCCCTCGTGGTGGTCCACGTCGACGTAGACGGCCTCCGAACCCTCCGGGGGCCGGGCGAACAGCACGAGGGGAATGCCCGCGGCGGCCAGCATCGGCGGCAGCGGGTCGTCCGCCCGGATGGACACGACGAGCGCCCCGTCGGCGCTGCCCCGGCGCAGGTGGTCCACCACCTGGCGCCTGGCCGCCCCGGACTCCGCGAACATCAGCACGGGGTGCGCGCCGCGCCCCCGCAGATACGTCACGGCACCGCTCACGACACGCCCGAAGAAGGGGTCGGCGAACACCCTCGCGGCGAACGCGTCCCCCGCCCCGGAGATGACCAGCGCCACCGTCTCGGCGCGCGGCGCCGCCTGCGCGACCCGGCCGGTGACCAGGCTCCTGGCGGCGCTGTTGGGGGTGTACCCGGTGCGCTCGATGGCCTGCCGGACCACGTCCTGGATCGCCGGGTCCACGTTGCGCACCCCGTTGACGACCCGCGAGACCGTCGCCCTGGAGACGCCCGCCTCCCGCGCCACGTCTTCCAGCGTCGGTCCCCGCCTGATCACTCCCGTACTCTAACGTGCCCTTTTCCCGCACACGACGGGCGGGCCGCGCGCAGCGCGGCACGGTCGACCCGGCCCGCAACCGGTATTCACCCCGGGGCATTCGGCGATCCCCGACCGGGAATTCACCGCGTACGGGAAAAGGGAATTCGATATACGGACGAAAGCCGACCGTCGCGTCCTTCCCGCCCTTCCCGCCCTTCCATCGAAATACGGAGCCCGCTGCCCGGGCGAACTCCTCGTCCTGGCCAATCGCGGTGCGGTCCTCACGCATTCCGGTCCTCCGGAGCGTGCCCCACCGTCACGTCCGCCTCGTGCTCCGTCGCGCCCGCCGAGCGGCCCACGATCAGCCGGTACGTCCCCGGCTCGACACGCCAGCCGCCGTCCCGCGGCGACCAGTGCCGCAGCGCCCGCGGCGTCACGACGACCTCGGCGACGACGGACGCGCCCGGATCCGCGTGGACCGCCGCGTGGCCGGCGAACCAGCGCGCGGGGCGTTCCACGACGGAGTCGGCTCGCGCCAGGTACACCTGGACGACCTCGCGCCCGGGGCGCGTTCCGGTGTTGCGCACCCCCACCCGTACGGTGAAGGAGGAGTCCGGTGCGATCCGTGCGGGGGCATCGACCTCCCCGTACTCCCATGTCGTGTAGCCGAGACCGTGCCCGAACCAGTAGGCGGGCCGTGTGCCGGCGCGCAGCCAGGCACGGTGGCCGATGTGCAGCCCCTCCGTGTAGTCGAGTCGGCCGTCGACGGGGCGCGTGCGGGTGACGGGCGCGTCGGCCAGCGTGGTGGCCCAGGTCGTGGGGAGCCTGCCGCCCGGCTCGCGGCGGCCGAAGAGCACGTCGGCGAGCCCCGCGCCGGCCTCCTGCCCGGGGAACCAGGCGAGGAGCACCGCCGCGACCTCGTCGCGCCAGGGCAGTTCGACCGGTCCGCCGCTGTTGACGACGACGACGGTACGGGGGTTGGCGGCGGCGACCGCGCGTACCAGGTCGTTCTGCGCGTCGCCCAGGGACAGATGCGTACGGTCGCTCCCCTCCGTCTCGTCGTGCTCCGTCGTGCCGACGACGACGATCGCCGCGTCCGCCTCGTGGGCCTCCGCCACGGCCTCGGCGAGCGCCTCGCCGGGGGCGCGCCGCGGGGGCGCGGCGGCGAGGACCGTCGCTCTGCCGGAGCCGGGCACCAGTTCCCGGCGGGCGACGAGATGGACGTGACGCCCCCGCTCCAGATGGCTCGTCGCCGTGTGCAGGGGCGGGGTGACGTGCACGGTCGCCGGGTCGTCGGTCTCGCGCGGGTACGTGCCGTCCAGGATCACGTGCCCGTCGACCTCGATCGTCATCCGCCCGAAACCGCCGATCCCGAACGTCCACGCACCGGTCGTGTCGGGGCGGAGCAGGGCCCGGACCTCCACGGTGTGCGTGTCCGGCGCGAGATCCGGTTCGAGCAGGCGCCCCGACAGGCGCCGCTCCGCCCGAAGTTCGCGGCCGTCCGCGTCCAGGCAGCGCAGCAGCAGCCCCGGTTCACCGGAGCGCGGATCCGTGCACCGCCCCGCGTCGAGCGGTTCCGGCGGGGCGTCCTTCGAGGGACCGGCGGCGTACCTCACCCGGCCGCGGCCGCGCAGACACGCGCGGATGCCGGCGAGCGGCGTCACCACCGCGGACGGGAAGACGCCGGCGCTGCCGCCGCCCTGGACGCGGGGCGAGGCGGCGTGTTCGCCGATCACGGCGACCGTGCCCAGGCCGCCGGGGTCGAGGGGCAGCAGGCCGTCGTTGCGCAGCAGGACCGACCCGGCGGCGACCGCGCGGCGCAACAGCCGCCGCACCCCCTCCTCCGGAAGCGGCGGGCGGCGTCGGGGGGCGTCGCCGAGCGCACCGACCCTGTGGGCGAGCCGGAGTACCCGCCGGACCTTCTCGTCGACGGCGCCCTCGGGGACGCGGCCCGCGCGCACGGCCCGGGCCAGGTCCGCCGCCCAGGGACTCGCCGGGCCGGGCATCGCCAGGTCGAGTGCGGCCCGCGCCGACTCCTCGGCGGTGCGCACGGCGGCCCAGTCGGAGACCGCGACGCCGTCGAAGCCCCACTCCCCCTTCAGTGGTTCGGCGAGGAGCGGATGGGCCGTCATCGTCGTCCCGTCGACGCCGTTGTAGCCGGCCATGACCACCCACGCCCCGGCGTCGACGGCCGCTTCGAACGGCGCCAGGTACACCTCCCGCAGCGCCCGCTCGGGCACCCGGACGTCCACGCTCAGCCGGTCGGTCTCCGAGTCGTTCGCGACGAAGTGCTTCGCGGTCGCGGCCACGCCGTGCTCCTGGAGACCGCGGATCAGCGCCGCACCCGTGCGTCCGGTCAGCTCCGGATCCTCCGAGAAGCACTCGAAGTGGCGGCCCCCGAGAGGGGTGCGGTGCAAGTTGAGGGTCGGCGCGAGGACGACGTCGACGCCCCTGCGGACCGCCTCGGCGGCGAGCAGGCCGCCGAGGCGCCGCAGCAGCGCCTCGTCCCAGGTCGCGCCGAGCGCGGACGCCGACGGCAGCAGGCAGGAGGTGCGGCGCTCGTCCCAGGCCTCACCCCGTACGCCCGCCGGCCCGTCGGAGAAGACCATCGCCCGCAGGCCGATCGCCGCGTCGGCGGCCGTCCGCCAGGTCGTGGCACCGGTCAGGAGGCGGACCTTCCGTTCGAGGTCGAGCTTCCCGACCAGCAGGTCGAGCATGTCGTCGGTCAAGTCGCCGGCCGTGCCGCCGGAGGTGCCCTCGGTCGCGTCGTCGGCCTCGGTCGCGTCGCCGGCCGCGCAATCGGTCGTGTAGTCGGTCATGACGACCCGTTCGTCGCTCATCTCTCCCTTGTCGGTTCGCTCGTCGGGTTGCCGGTTCACGGATCGGAGGCACCGGCCGCCCCCTGAGGGGGTGGCCGGTGCCGGTGTCGGAAGCGGGGTCGGTCAGGGCAGGCGGTACTGCTCGTCGAGAGCGGCGCCGCGCTCGGGGTGCGTCTCGTCGTAGCCCCGGGCGTTGCACTGGAGGCCGCCCACGATGCAGTGGTCGACCATCGCCTTGAGGGTGCGCTCCTCCCAGGCGTTGAAGAAGTCGTAGTGGAAGGAGTAGCCGCGACCGCTGGCCAGCCGGACGTCGGACATGTCGCCGTCGACCGGGAAGGCCATCTTGAACTCGATCATCGGCAGCGCCACCGGGTGGCTCGGCGGGCACACGTCGTCGTTCGTGCCGGGCTTGACCACCGGGTAGGCCATGTGGCTCTGGTGGTCCGGTGTGTCGAGGTACAGGCCGTTCCAGCAACTCGGCGCCTGCATGCGCAGGTTCAGCTGGGTGCCGACCGGACAGTTCTGCGGGAAGTCCACGTTCTTGAAGCTGTCACCGCACTCCCAGCCCTCCACCCAGCCGGGGTGGTCGCGGAACTGCGCCGCGCTCTGCAAGGGGCTGCCGACGACGAAGCGCAGCCCCTTCGGGAAGGGCCGGACACTGGTGTAGTCGGTCACACCGGTCTTGTAGTAGATGACCTGCGGGCCGACGGGCAGCACCTTCCGGTCCCCCTCGAACAGCGAGGGCATCCAGTAGGCGGACGCGTCGCCGGGTGCCTTGCAGGCCGTGGCGCCGCCGTAGAGCGTGGCGGTGACGCTGTGCGCGTTCGTGGAGGTGTTGCCCATGAAGGTGTGGTCGTGCGACCGGCCCGGCTGCCCGGGATAGACGATGGGGTCGTCGGGGGCCGTGTGCGAGACGGCGCAGTTGGCCTGGAACTCGTGGAAGTAGCGCGGAGGCGGGTTCGCGGTCGACGGCGTCACGCCGGTGACCTGGGGTACGGCGGGGATGTAGCCGTCGCCGTCCGCGTCGTCGCCCGACGCCTGGAGGGACGCGACCATCCGGTGTCCGGCGTGGGCCGCGGCGGCCGGCGGCGGGGAGTCGGCCGCGGGGTCCGCAGCCGAGGCGAGGGTGCCGACACCGAGGAGGGTGGCGACGAGGGCGGTGCCGAGGAGCAGTGCGGGGAGCCTCTTGGGACTCGCTCTCATGGGGGTCTCCTGCCCGTGAGGGGATGTAACTGTTGCGTGGTGCCTGTCGGTTGGTGCCTTTCGGTGGTGCGGCTTCGGCGGCGCGGCTTGGGTGGCGCGGCTTGGGGGGCGCGGCTTCGCTCGTGCGGCTTGGGGGGCGCGGCTCGGCGGCGCGGCTTGGGAGGAGCGGCTTCGGCGCTGCGGCTTCGGTGGGTCAGCTGTAGACGCCGAACTCGTGGAGCGAGTAACCCCATCCGGTTCCGCGCGCCGTCAGCTGGAGGCGTACGTGGCGGCCGGTGGTGGCGAGGGAGATGGTGTCGACGTCGCCGTCACCGGTGGTCGTGGTGTGGACCGTGCGCCAGGTGGTGCCGTCGTCGGAGACCTGGACCTCGTAGGACCTGGCGTACGCGGGGTCCCAGACCAGCTGCACCGTACGGATGGGCTTCACCGCTCCGAGGTCGACCTGGATCCATTGGGGGTCGCTCCAGTCGCTGGCCCAGCGGGTGTCGGCGCGGCCGTCGGTGGCGCGGGCCGGTGGGCAGGGGCAGTCGCCGTAGCCGGTCTGGTAGGAGGAGGCGGTGGTGGGCCGGTCGAGGGCGAGGTTCGTGCCGGCGACCGGAGGAGCGACCACGCGGACGGACCTGGTCTCGATGCCGGCGTTGCCGTGGCCGTCCTCGGCCTGGACGTACACCTTCCAGACGCCGAGCTTCTCGGGGGCGGTGACCGCGAAGGTGCCGTCGCCGGTGGCGCGCCACCGTGCCTCGACGAGGCGCTTGTCCCCGTTGGCGTAGTTCCCGCTCAGGAAGATCCTGGGGGTGACGGGGTCGCCGTCGGGGTCGCGGATGTCGGCGCGGACGGTGAACTCGCGTCCGGCCGGGGCGGCGGTGGCGGGCGAGACGGTCATGCCGCTGATCACCGGCGGGGTGTTGTCGCCGGCGACGGAGCCGGTGTAGGCCTTCTTCACCGCGTAGTACGAGAGGCGCTTCAGGCCGTCGGGCAGGAGGTTGAACCAGACGCCGCCGAAGTCGTGCTCGGTGCCGTAGTGGAACATCGTGGCGCCTAGGGCGACGCCCTGGTGGCCGGTGACGCAGTTCCAGACGGCGGTGTAGCCGGCGGCCTTCTGCACGTCGGTCGGCTCGTCCGGGACGCCGTTGACGTCGTTCGGGACCTCCCACTCGCCGGCCGGGCCCGTCTCGGTGATGAGGTAGGGCTTGGTGTAGCCGCCGTCGATCCAGTCCTGGCGCACCTTGCAGAGGTTGTCGTAGGAGTTCATGGAGTAGAGGTCGAGGTCGGGGGCGTTGCGCTTGTAGTAGGGCCAGGCGCCGGTCCAGGCGTCGGTCGAGGTCACGGGGTGGTCGGGGTCGATGGTGTGGATCTTCCGGGCCACGTCGTTGACGAAGCCGGTGTAGGCGTTGCGCTGGTTCTCGAGCGCGGTCCCGCTGTAGCAGTTCTGGAGCCCGAGGACGGATTCGTTGCCGACGTTCCACATGAGGGTCGCGGGGTGGCTCTTGTACGCCTCCACCCACTTGGCGAACTCGTCGAGCATCGTGGTCTTGTAGGCGGTGTCGGTGACGTAGTCGACGCAGCCGCCGGAGCCGGGGCCGCCGCCGGGCTGGAGCCAGAAGCCGTTCACGACCTTGACGCCCTGCGCCGCCGCGGCGTCGAGGAGCGGCTTGGTGGAGCCGTCGGTGCCCCAGGTGCGGATGGTGTTGACGCCCATGGACTTCACGTCGGGCAGGTACTTGGGGGCGTCCGCGATCGACGGGCCCCAGGTCAGGCCCTTGACCGTGTACGGCTGGCCACCCACGGTCAGCTGCCAGGCGCCCTGGGTGCCGGTCACCCGGACCGCGCCGGTGGGCGGTGGGGTGGTGCCGCCGGCGTCCCCGTACACCTGGAACTCCCAGAGCGAGTAACCGTATCCGGTCGCGCGGCTCACGCCGTGCATCCGCACGTAGCGGGCGGTGCCGGAGACGCCGACGGTCTCCGTGCCGCCGACGCCCGCGTCCGTGCGGTAGGCGGTGGTCCACGTGGTGCCGTCGTTGGACAGTTCGATGCGGTACGCCTTGGCGTACGCGGACTCCCAGCGCAGTACGACCTGGCTGACCGCGACGGTGGCGCCGAGGTCCACCCTCAGCCACTGGTCGTCGGTGGCGCCGCTCGACCAGCGCGTGCCGAGGTTCCCGTCGACGGCGTCGGTCGCGGGGGTGCCGAAGTGCTCCTGGCTGGAGGCGGTGACGGGCTTGCCCTGGGACAGCAGGGCGGGGGCCGCCTGCGCCTGCTGGGCGGGCAGGAGCGCCAGCAGGGTCGAGGCCACCAGGGTGGCGGCGGGTATGCCGACTGAGGGCATGGGGGGATTCTCCTTGTGGCGGGGGGAGGTGCGGGAGAGCGCTCTCCCGCACCTTGCCCGCGCCCGTGGAACCCCGTCAATAACCGCAACACACTTTTCTTTTGCCTTGACTTAAGAAGTCATGCTTACCGGCCGAAGCCCCGTGCCGCCACCCCCTCGGACGCGGGCGGGCACGGGGCCGATCGATCGGGTACTGCCGCGCGGTCAGCCCCGCGGCCACACCGCCGTGTCGCGGTCAGACGCGCAGCCACACCCCCGTGTCGCGGTCAGACCCGCAGCCACACCGCCGTGTCCGGCGGAAGCAGCCCGTCCTCCGTGAGCGGACCGCTCGCCAGAAGCAGTCGCTCGTACGGAGGGAGGGCCACGGGCCCCTCGGCGAGGCTCACCACGCAGACCAGGCCACGCGGCCGCGCGAAGGCGAGGACCCCTTCCACGGCGGGCAGCCAGGTCAGCGGTCCGTCGCCGAATCCGGCGTCCGACCTGCGCAGCAGCAGCGCCTCCCGGTAGAGCGCGAGCATCGATTCCGGGTCGGTGCCCTGCCGGTCGACCGCGTAGGGGGCCCACCCGTCGGGCTGCGGCAGCCACGGCTCGGCCTCCGCCGCCGTCCCGAAACCGGCGTGCGGGGCGTCGGCGGTCCAGGGCAGCGGGACGCGGCAGCCGTCACGGCCGGGGTCGGTGCCGCCGGAACGGAAGTGCATCGGGTCCTGGATGCGGTCGCGCGGGATGTCGGCCTCGGGAAGGCCGAGTTCCTCGCCCTGGTAGAGGTAGACGGAACCGGGCAGCGCGAGGGTGAGCAGAGCGGCGGCACGGGCGCGTCGGGTGCCGAGTGCCAGGTCGGTGGGCGTGTCGAAGCGCTTGGTCGCGAAGTCGAAGGCGGTGTCGGCGCGGCCGTAGCGGGTCGCGGTCCGGGTGACGTCGTGGTTGCACAGGACCCAGGTGGCCGGGGCGCCGACGGGAGCGTGCTCGGCGAGGGTGTCGTCGATGGTGCGGCGCAGTCGCTCCGGGTCCCAGGGGCAGGCGAGGAAGTTGAAGTTGAAGGCGGTGTGGAGTTCGTCGGGGCGCAGGTAGCGGGCGAAGCGTTCGGAGTCGGGGAGCCACACCTCACCCACGAAGACGGCGCCGTATTCGTCGGCTATCGCCCGCCAGGAGCGGTAGATGTCGTGGATCTCGTCCTGGTCGACATATGGGTGCGGGTCGACGCCCTCGACGAAGTCCGGCAGCCCGGGGGCCTTGGTGAGCAGGGCCGCCGAGTCGATGCGGACTCCGGAGACTCCGCGTTCGAACCAGAAGCGGAGCACGTCCTCGTGCTCGGCCCTGACTTCGGGGCGCGCCCAGTTGAGGTCGGGCTGCTCGGGGGTGAAGAGGTGGAGGTACCACTCGCCGTCGGGGACGCGGGTCCAGGTCTGCCCGGAGAACTGGGAGGGCCAGGTGTTGGGGGGCAGTTCGCCGTTCTCGCCGCGCCCGGGGTGGAAGTGGAACCGGGCGCGTTCGGGGCTGCCGGGGCCCGCGGCCAGGGCGGCGCGGAACCAGGCGTGCTGGTCGGACACGTGGTTGGGGACGATGTCGACGATGACCCTGATGCCGAGTCCGGCGGCCTCCGAGATCAGCTTCTCCGCCTCGGCGAGGGTCCCGAACGCGGGGTCGATCGCGCGGTAGTCGGCGACGTCGTAGCCGCCGTCCACCAGCGGGGAGAGGTACCAGGGGGTGAACCAGACGGCGTCCACGCCGAGTTCGGCGAGATAGGGCAGTCTCGCCCGGACTCCCGCGAGGTCCCCGGTCCCGTCGCCGTCGCCGTCGGCGAAGCTGCGGGGGTACACCTGGTAGATGACGGCGTCACGCCACCAGTCGTCGGTGCGGGTCGAGCGAGGGGCTGCCACGTGACGGTCCTTTCGGGCAGGTCGGGGTCTTCGCCGCCGGCCCGCTTGCTGCGGGGCGTCGGACGGGCCGACGGCGAAGGCTTGGGGGTGAGAGGTACGGGCCGGGGGGCCTCGAAGCGGGAGGCCCGGAGCTCCGAAAGCCCGCAGGCTGGGAAGCCCGGCGCTCTGAAAGCCCGGAAGCCTGGAGCCCCGCGGGCCTCGCGGGCCCCGCGGCCGGCCGCCTGACGGCCCGGGTCGGGTCGGGTCGGGCCGGGATCGGTAACCCCGCCCGGGCCGGGATCAGCCCTTGAGGCCGCCGGCCGTGAGACCGCTCATGATGTTGCGCTGGAACACCAGGAAGATGAGCAGGGTGGGCACGGAGGCGATGGCGAGGGCGGCGATGAGCACGTTCACCGGCACGCCGGTGGAGAGCGAGTAGATCCCCACGTTCAGCGTCTGCTTGGTCGAGTCCGGCAGCGTGAGCATCGGCCAGAGGAAGTCCTTCCAGACGCCGACGACCGCGAAGATCGAGACCACGCCGAGGATCGGCCGCGAGATCGGCAGCACGATGGAGCGCAGGATCCGCAGCGGGCTCGCGCCGTCCATGGCCGCCGCGTCGAGCAGCTCTTTCGGGATGGAGTCGAAGAACCGCTTGAGCAGGAAGATGTTGAAGGCGTTGGTGACCGCCGGAAGCCAGATCACCCACGGGGTGTTCAGCAGGTTCCGCTCCACCACCGGCACGTCGAGCACGGTCAGGTACTGCGGTACGACCAGGACGGTGGCCGGGATCATCAGCGTGACGAGCATCCCGCCGAGGATGGCCTTGCCGAAGACCGGGCGCAGTTTGGAGAGCGAGTACGCGGCGGCGACGTCGAGCACCAGCTGGAACGCGAGGGCGCCGAAGGCGTAGTAGAGGGTGTTGAACAGCAGGGTCGAGAGGTCCATGACCTCCCACGCCCGCGTGTAGTTCTCGGGGGCGAACGATCCGGGCACCAGGGTCGGCGGCGTCCGCACGACCTCCTGGGCGTCCTTGAACCCGCTGGACACCATCCAGTACAGGGGGCCCAGGAACACCAGGGTGAATCCGCCGACGACCAGTGCGAACGTCGCCCGGTAGAGGGCCTTGGCGCGGGGCTTGGCGAGCTGCGCCGGCGAGATGAGCGTGCGTGTGGACATACGTGGTCTCCCCCGGGTCCTACTCGTCCTCGGCACGGCTGAGCTTCACGTACACCGCCGAGAATCCGGACAGGAGCACGAGCAGGAGCAGGCCGAGCGCCGCCGCGGCACCGTAGTCGTTGAAGTTGAAGGCGTACTGGTAGATCAGGTGGACGACGGTGGTCGTCGATCCTTCAGGGCCCGCGCCGCCGGTCAGCAGGAACGGTTCGACGAAGACCTGCATCGTCGCGATGACCTGCATGAGCAGCATCAGCGACAGGATCAGGCGGGTCTGCGGGATGGTGACGTGCCAGATCTTGCGGAACAGCCCCGCACCGTCCAGCTCCGCCGCCTCGTACAGCTCGCCGGGGATGCCCTGGAGAGCGGCGAGGTAGATGAGTGCCGCGCCGCCCATGTTCATCCAGGTCGAGGCGATGACGACGGACAGCATCGACAGGTCCGGGTCCTGCAGCCACTGCTGTTCCGGCAGGTGGAGGAACCGCAGCAGCTCGTTGAGGAGCCCGTAACCGGGGTCGTACAGGTACTTGAAGAGCAGCACCGACGCGACCGGCGGCAGCATCACGGGCAGGTAGACCAGCAGCCGCAGGTACCCCTGGCCGTGAGGGAACTCGTTGATGACGATCGCCACGACGAAGGGGACCGCGAATCCGAGGACCAGCGCGAGGACGGTGAACAGCAGCGTGTTGCGCCACGCCTGCCAGAACGCCGGGTCGTCGAAGACGGTGGCGAGGTTCTCCAGCCCGACCCAGCTGGTCTGCCCGCTCTCCGTCTTCTGGAAGGCCAGGAGGAACTCCCGGACCATCGGGTACCACGAGAACACCGCGAAGCAGACGACGGCGCCGATCAGGAACCCGTGCGCCGTCAGATTGCGCTTCAGGCTCCTCGCGAACCGGCCACCGGGTGGCACGGGTCCCGCCGCACGCGGCGGGGAGTGACGGGAAGTTCCCGCCTTGCTCGGGGTCACGCTCGGCGCCGACATCGTCGCTCCTTGGTGCTGGTCTGCTGGTCTGCTGGTCTGCCGGATTGCGGTGCCCGGCGGGGGCGGGCCGGGGCAGGACGGATGCGCCGGTGGGTTCCGGCCCGGGGCGGGGCGGATGGCCGGGCGGGGGGGGCGGGACCGATGCCCGCCCCGCCCCCACCGGGAAGGGGTCACTGGTGGGCGAGGACCTGGTCGACCTGCGCCTCGGCGGTCGCGAGCAGCTTGTCGATGTCGGCGTCCTTGTTGGTGAGAAGGCCCGACATCACGTTGTCGAGGACCTTGTAGACCTCCTGCGCCTTCGGCGGCTCGGCCTTGCCGGCGACGGGGTTGTCCATGAAGGCCTTGAAGTTGGCGACGGGCATGGTCGCGTTCCGCACGCGTGCCGCGTCGTCCTTGGTCTTCGACTCCCCCAGCCAGAAGTTCGGCTGCGGGACGCCGACCGGAAGGCTGTCGGCCTTGGTGCGGGCCCAGTCGAACTGCCCCTTGCCGACGCTGAGGTTCTTGAAGTTCAGCCAGGCGATGGCGGCCTTGATCTTGTCGCCCGAGATGCCCTTCTTGATCATGTAGTTGTTGCCGCCGGCCAGCGTGTTCTTGCCGCCGGGTATCGGGCCCATCCCGAAGTTCTCGTACTTCGCGCCGAGTTGCTGCACCATGTACGCGATGTCGTCGGGCGCGGCGAGGAACATCCCGAGCTTGTCGGTGGCGATCTGCTTCTGCAGGTCGCCCCACTGGAGCAGTTGGGTCCTGCCCATGCTGTCGTCCTCCCAGCGCATGGCGTGGAGGTTCTTCGCGACCTGCTTCCCCAGGTCGTTGTTGAACGCCGCCTTCTTCCCGCTCGCGTCCACGACCTCGCCGCCCACGCTGTACATCTGCGCGGTGAAGTGCCATCCGCCCGTGTTGCCCGCGCTGTACTCGCCGAAGCCCGCGATGCCGTTCCCGAGGCCCGCGATCTTCTTCGCGGCGGCGCGTACCTCGTCCCACGTGCGCGGCGGGGCGTCCGGGTCGAGCCCCGCGTCCTTGAAGAGCTTCCGGTTGACGAGCAGACCCATCGTGTAGTTGCTCGTCGGCAGGCCGTACAGCTTCCCGTCCTGCTTGAGCGACCCGAGGACGTTCGGATCGATGTCCTTCAGGAGCGGCACGCTCTTGTCGCTGACGTACGCGCTGATGTCCGCCGCGCCGTCGTTGTCCAGTACCTGCGGCAGGTCCGTGAAGTACGTGTAGAACACGTCGGGCTGCGACTTGGCCTTCAGCATCGCCGTGAACCGCGGCGGCTCCAGACACTGTCCCGGAGTCGAACGCCCCTCGATCGTGACGTTCGGATACGTCTTGTTGAACTCCGCGACGTCCTCCTTCCACTCCTTCAGCTCGGCCGCTTTCGCCGCCGGCGGCATGCAGTCGATCGTCAACGTCACCTTCGTCTTCGGATCCAACGGAGCAGCCGGGTCGACCGAACCGCCCCCTTCGGATCCGCCGCCGCCGTTGTCACTGCTGCTCGTGCCACACGCGGCCAGCGCGCTCAACGTCACCGCGGACACAAGAACGACCGCGCTCGCGCGACGCATACGCCGGAACCGAGCACTTCTCATGGGTGGTCCCCTTCGGGCAAGTACGTGGAGGTCGCCCCACCGCCGGTGCGTTGCGGGGCGCGGCACACTCAACCACCCCCAACAAGTGAACGCAAGATGTCGCGCCAATTTCGCAATTGCCTGACAGTCCACAGCATCCCCGCCGCAGACCCCCTCCCCCGAAGCGGCCGACCCAGACACCGACACCACCCCTGAACTCCCCAGCACACAAAGCCCCGACACCCCAACGAGGCTCTGCCGCCCCCCTCGATTACCCACCCGCCCGAGGCAGCCACCCCCGAGCTGCACCCATCCTGACACCCACGACGCTTTCTCTCGCTTGCGTCAATCGATCAGAAATTTGCAGAGCGAAGCGAGGGAGGGGGAGGCGGAAGGAGGGCGACAAGCGCGATGCGCCAGACCTGGCCACGCCGAACGCTTGCGGCTCCTTGTCTACGATGCGCGCGTGCGGGCCGTGTTCCAGGTCGCCCCGGGCGTCGGCGACTTCTTCTCCGCCGACCCCGCCGACCCGGCCGTCCGCCATCAGGTCGGACGGGAGACGGCCGCCTTCTTCCTCCGGCACCTCGTCTGACGTCAGGTGGACGGCAGGCCGCACGCACGCGAGCGCTCCGCTCGACCTGGTGCGGTCGGGCGGAGCGCTCGGGGTGGGGGTGGGGCGGAGGTCAGCTGGAGGCGAGCAGCTGGAGGGTGTCGATGACGCGGTTGGAGAAGCCCCACTCGTTGTCGTACCAGGCGACGACCTTGATGTGGCGGCCTTCGACGCGGGTGAGGGCGGAGTCGAAGATGGAGGAGGCCGGGTTGCCGGTGATGTCGGCGGAGACGAGCGGGTCGTCGGAGTACTCGAGGACGCCGGCCAGGGGGCCCTCGGCGGCGGTGCGGTAGGCCGCGAGGACGTCGTCGAGGGTCACGTCGCGGGCGACGGTGGTGTTGAGCTCCACGATCGAGCCGACGGGCACGGGGACGCGGATCGAGTCGCCCGAGAGCTTGCCGTCGAGGTTCGGGAGGACGAGGCCGATGGCCTTCGCGGCGCCCGTGGTGGTGGGGACGATGTTGACGCCGGCGGCGCGGGCGCGGCGGGGGTCACGGTGCGGGCCGTCCTGGAGGTTCTGCTCCTGGGTGTAGGCGTGGACCGTGGTCATGAAGCCGTGCTCGATGCCGGCGAGGTCGTCGAGGACCGAGGCGAGCGGCGCGAGCGCGTTGGTGGTGCAGGACGCGTTCGAGACGATCGTGTGGACGGCCGGGTCGTAGGCGTCGGTGTTCACGCCGTACGCGAGCGTGACGTCGGCACCGTCGGCGGGCGCGCTGACGAGCACGCGCTTGGCGCCCGCGTCGATGTGCGCGCCGGCGGCCTTGGCGGAGGTGAAGCGGCCGGTGGCCTCCAGGACGATGTCGACGCCGAGTTCGGCCCAGGGCAGGTCCGCCGGCTCGCGCTCGGCCAGCACCTTGATGCGGCGGCCGTCGACGACGAGGGTGTCCCCGTCAACGCTCACCGGACGACCGAGGCGGCCCGAGGTCGTGTCGAAGGCGAGGAGGCGGGCCAGGGTGGCGGGCTCGGTGAGGTCGTTGATGGCGACGACCTCGAGGTCGCTCTGGCGCTCCAGCAGGGCGCGCAGCACGTTGCGTCCGATGCGGCCGAATCCGTTGATGGCGATGCGAGTCATGACAGTGTCCCTTCGGTCCCTTCGCGTTCGCCACCATGTTCGTCGGGACGGGTGGGCCCGTGACAGCGGCGTGATCGCCACGGTCCGCAAGTATCGCGCCAAGGGTGCGGAAGCGGTCCGCGTCCGGGTCGCTACTCGCCGCGGGCGAACGTCCGCCGGTACTCGCTCGGCGTGGTGCCGAGGATCCGCTGGAAGTGGAGCCGCAGATTCGCGCCGGTGCCGAGCCCCGTGTCGGCGGCGATCTGCTCGACCCCGCGCTCGGAGCGTTCGAGCAGCTCACGGGCCATGTCGATACGGGCCCGCATGACCCACTGCATCGGCGTGTACCCGGTGTCCTCGGCGAACCGTCGGGAGAACGTGCGCGCCGACACCGCCGCGTGCCGGGCGAGGATCTCCAGGGTGAGCGGCTCGCCCAGGCGGTGCAGGGCCCATTCGCGGGTGGCGGCGAACCGCTCGCCGAGCGGCTCGGGCACGCTGCGCGGCACGTACTGGGCCTGGCCGCCGCTGCGGTAGGGGGCGGCGACGAGCCGGCGGGCCGCGTGGTTGGACGCGGCCACGCCGAACTCCCCGCGCAGGATGTGCAGGCACAGGTCGATGCCGGAGGCGGCGCCGGCGGAGGTCAGGACGCTGCCCTCGTCGACGAAGAGGACGTTCTCGTCGACCCTGACGAGGGGGCGCTTCGCCGCGAGCGCCCGTGTGTAGTGCCAGTGGGTCGTGGCCCGCTTGCCGTCGAGGAGTCCCGTGGCGGCCAGCGCGAACGCGCCCGTCGAGATCGCGGCGAGCCTCGCGCCGCGCTGGTGGGCCGCGATCAGCGCCTCGACGACCGCCGCCGGCGGGTCGTCCCGGTCGGGGAACCGGTAGCCGGGGACGAAGACGATGTCGGCCCAGGCGAGCGCGTCCAGGCCGTGCGCGACCTGGTAGGCCAGGCCGTCGCCGCCGGCCACGACGCCGGGTTCCGCTCCGCACACCCGGACCTCGCACGGCATGCTCGCGCGGGTCGTGAAGACCTGCGCGGGAATGCCCACGTCGAGCGGCTTCGCGCCCTCCAGTACGAGAACGGCGACACGGAGCAGACGAGAGCGAGGCACGGACAAGAGCCTACGCACCGGATCGCGCCGCGCGGCCCGGCCGGGGTGTCGTGCGGGTCACGGCACCCCGGCCGGTCACCGGCGTGATCGGCCGGCCTACAGGTACGGCCGGGTGATCAGTTCGATCGCGTGGCCGGCGGGGTCCTTGAAGTAGACGCCCCGGCCGCCGTGCTCGGTGTTGGTCTCGCCGGGACGGCGCATCTGGGGGTCGGCCCAGTGCTCGATGTCGCCGTCGCACAGCCGCTGGTACGCGCGGTCGAAGAGCTCGTCGTCGATCAGGAACGCGTAGTGCTGCATCTGGATCTCCACCGGGGGCTCGGCGAACTGGATCAGTACGCCGTCGGTGAGCTGGACGTTGATGAACGGGCCCCAGGAGGGTGCCTCGGGGAGCTCCAGGAGGTCGCGGAAGAACCGCGCCGACTCGTGGCGGTCCTTGGCGGCGATGATGGTGTGGTTGAACGTGACGGTCATACGGGTGGCCTCGCTGTGGTTCGACACGGATGGGGACTCGAAGTGCCTGCGCACTGGGAGGTCCGCGTGCCGAACCGAGGGGGTGCCTCGCGTGCACCCTGGGGGCGATCAGCCCTCCACCGGATAGCCCGTCTGTGAGTGGCGAGTCGCCGGTCCGGTGTTCATGCGGGTGACGTTACTTGATCACGTCGGGGCGCGACAAGGGCGACCACCGAGTCGCCCGCCCTCGTCGCGCCGTGGCCGGCGTCAGTCGAGCCCGTCGGGCATGTCCTGTGCCCTCGCCCTGAGTTCGGCCGCCTCGGCCCCTTCGTACGAGCCGAGTTCGGAGACCCTCGTCTTCGTTCCTCCCCTCCTCGTGCTCGTAGAGGGTGTTCTGGAGGACCGGGCCAACTGCTGCCACGTCTGTGCCCGCTCGTACCGGGGCCCTGCCTCAGGAGGACGTCGGCGAGGGTGAGGCGCACGCCGGCCCGCGTCGGGGATATGCCCGTCCTGTCGCTCACGCGTTCGCTGACGTCCGGGCCGCGCGCAGGGCCGTGTGGACGGACCAGACGACCGAGACGAGCGGGACGGCCACCACGGCGCCGACGATGCCGGCGGCGATCGATCCGGCGATGACCGAGATGGCCACGACGAGGGGGTGCAGCCGTACGGCCCAGCTCATGACGAGCGGGTGGAGCAGATGGCCCTCGATCTGGCCGATGACCACGATCAGCGCGACCACGAGGGCCGCTGTGAGGGGCCCCTGCGAGGCGAGCGCGACGACGGCGGCCACGGCGAGGGCGATCGGGGAGCCGATCAGCGGGACGAAGGCGGCGAGGAACTCCAGCAGGGCCAGCGGCACCGCGAGCGGGACCCCGAGGAGCCACAGCGCGAGGCCGACGAGGACCGCGTTCACGGCGGCGACGAGCACGATTCCGTGCGTGTACCCGGTGAAGGTGCGCCAGGCCGCGCTCCCTCCGATGCCCACCCGTCCGCGCACGGAGCGCGGCAACTGCTCCTGGAACCATCGCCACTGGCGGTCTCCGGAGTGGACGAAGAACACCGCGCAGAAGAGGGCGAGGGCCAGTGTCGTGAGGACGGCGACCACATGGCCGGCGCCGCTCAGCGCCGTGCTGACGAGGGTCGATCGGTGACTGGAGAGGAAGTCGCCGATCCTGGCCTGGAGGTCGGTGAGCGCCCCTGGGTCCAGCCGGAACGGCGGCCGTTCCAGCCAGTCCTCGATCCGGCCGACCCCCACCCGGAACTCGCGGACCAGCGTCGTCCGCTCGCCCGCCACCGCCTCCCCCACCAGCGCGAGGACCCCGAGGACGAGGGCGATGCTGCCGACGAGGGTGAGGGCGACCGCGAAGGGCCGGGGCAGGCCGCGGGCGACGACGTCGGCGACGGGGCGGAGCAGCGCGGTGATCACCAGGCCCAGGAAGAGGGCGACGCCGATCTCGTGGAAGCGGCCGAGCACGGCGAACAGGCTGTAGACGAGCAGGCCGACGACGAGGACGCGCCACGCGTAGGCGGCGGCCGTGCGGAGGAAGGGGGTCACCGTCGGGGGTGTGCCTGGCTGCATGGCGTACGACGTACCACCGCGGGCCCGCCGGGCCACGCCCCGGCACCGACATTCGCCCGACCGGGGCCCCGCCCCGCACCCGACGACCGGTGCGGGGCGGGGCGGGCGGCGGGTCGGCCGTCAGGGGGTGGTGCCGGGGATCTGCTGTGCCTTGGCGTTGCGGTCCCATCCGGAGAACAGGGTGCTGTCGGTGCAGTAGGTGCAGTCGGGGCCGAAGAACATCCCGCGGGCGTTCTCGTCGCCCAGGAGCCAGTAGCGCAGCCAGGCGGTGGTCGGGGCGCGGAAGTTCCCGCCGTCTCCGATGGAGTCGAGGTGGCCGGCGCCGCGGATCTCGCCGTACACGGAGGGGACGTGGTCGGAGTCCCGGTGGAAGGCCTTGACCAGGGCGGGCCATACGGTCAGGTCGTTCTGTCCGGCGAGGTAGAAGACGGGTTCGTCCATCAGGTCGGGGTCGGCCAGCGGTCCGGGCTGGAGGGGGACGGCGGTGTCGACGCGCGGGTCGATCGCGGCGTTGATCGCCGCCGCGCCGCCCTGCGAGTGCCCGGCGGAGGCGATGTGCTCCAGGTCGACCTTCCGGTAGAACCGGCTTCCGCTGTCCGCGTTCCGGTGTTCGAGGACGTCGATCCCCGCGCGCATGCTGAGGGCGAAGTTGGAGGTGGGGGTGTTCGCGGCGGCGACGATGAATCCCTGGCTCGCCCAGTGCCTCAGCAGGGAGCTGTAGATGCCGGGGACCGCGCCGGTGCCGTTGCCCCAGATGACGACCGGGTGCAGTTCGCCGCGCTGCCCCATGTTCCGCGGGTAGTAGAACGTGTGCACGGCCTCGATGTCGACGTCCACCTCGTAGGGGCCGGGTGCGCCCCAGTCGGTGCCGACCGACGGGATGGTGCCGGTCGTCTCCTCCGCCGCGCCGGCGGTGCCCGGCGCCGCGTACACGGCCGTGACGACGGCGAGCAGCAGGCCGCCGAGTGCGCGACCCCATTTCCCTGACATAGGAACTCCTTTACGGATCCGGCCCGTTGCGCGTCCTCGCAAGCGTGACCAGCGCCATGATCGGGCGCTCCGGCGCGCGTGTCTGTCCGCAGGAGCCCAGACCTTCCGGAGCCGGGTTGGGCGTCTGCCCAAGCGGGGGCGCGAGGCCCCGGTTGGGAAGGGCGGGCTCCGGAACTCGTCCGCCCGAGTCAGGAACCGATCCCGCTCGTTGGCACTCATGATCCATGCCGAACGACCGCTCCGAACGAATCCGAGGAATCCCCGTGCCCCTGTCGTCACATCGACGTCTGGCCGTCAGCACCACCCTGGTCGCGGCCCTCGCCGCAGGCCTCACCCCGGCCGCCGGCGCGTTCGCGGCGTCCCCCGCGGCCGCCTCCCCCGCCGCGTCCGTCCGCTCGGCGGCGGCTGCCGTTCCCGCCCCCGACATGGAGGGCGTGCTCGCCGCGCTGAACTCGGCGATGGCCAACGGCGCGCCGGGTGCGATGGCCCGTTACACCGGTCCCGGCGGGGTCCAGAGCCGTACCGTCGGCGTCCAGGACCGCGTCTCGGGCGCTCCCATGGACATCCACGCGCGCTTCCGGATCGGCAGCGTCAGCAAGACGTTCTCCTCCGTCGTCCTGCTGCAGCTGGTCGACGAGGGGAAGCTGGAACTCGACGCTTCCGTGAACGACTACCTGCCGGGCCTGCTGCCGGACGACCGGATCACGGTCCGTCATCTGCTGACCCACCGCAGCGGTCTCTCGGACTACACCGACGCGATGTTCAACGACACCGTGCCGGGCTTCGAAGCGGTACGGAACCGGGTGTTCAGCTTCCAGGAGCTCCTCGACCTGTCGCTGAGCGAGCCCCGGACGACCGAGCCCGGCGTGTCGTACAAGTACTCGAACGCCAACTTCGTCGTGGTCGGCATGCTCATCGAGAAGCTCACCGGGCGGCCGGTGTCCGACGCGTACGAGCGCCGCATCTTCAAGCCGCTGAAGCTGGGGAAGACCTCGTACGTCCACCCGGACACCCGCATCAAGGGCCTGCACGTGCGCGGCTACCTGCACCCCGACGCGGCCGGCGACCCGCTCGTGGACTCCACGGAGCAGACCGTGTCCTGGGCGCAGTCCGCCGGGGCCGTCATCTCCAGCCCCGCCGACCTGAACACCTTCACGAGCGCCCTGATGCGCGGCCGGCTGCTCTCCCCGGCGATGACGGAGGCCATGACCACGGTCACTCCGACGGACACCGCCAACACCCGCTTCTACGGACTCGGTCTGCGCCGTTACGACCTGTCGTGCGGCACCCAGGTGTTCGGCCACACCGGCACCGTGCAGGGCTTCTACACGTACACCTTCGCGACCCGGGACGGCCGGCGCGCCCTCTCGGCCATGGCCAACACCTCGAACCACGGTGCCGCCAACACGGCGCTCGGCGGAACGCTGGAAGCCGCGTTCTGCGGCAAGAAGCCCGCCGCGTCCGCGCGCTCCGCCGCCCCGATCGCCCCGGACCTCACGTCGCGTCCGGCGGAGCGTGACCTGCCCGAGCGCCACTGAGTCGTGGTCGCCTCCCGGGGGCTCAGGCCTGGTACTCGGTGAGGTCGATGACGTAGACCCGCAGGGGTACGTCGAAGGCCGGGTGGTTCAGCTCGCGCTCCGCGGTCATGCCGAGCTTTCCGATGACGTTCTCGGAGGCCTGGTTGCTGATGTGGGTGACGGCGACGACCCGGTCGAGCCCGCGGTCCTGGAGGGCGAACTCCAGGACCGCGTGGGCGGCCTCCGAGGCGTACCCCTGCCCCCAGAACTGCCGGCCGAGGCGCCAGCTGATCTCCACCTCCGCCGCCAGCTCCGGCAGCGCGTCCGGCACGGAGAGGCCGGCGAACCCGATCAGCTCCCCGGATCCGAGGAGCTCGACGGCGAAGATCCCGAAGCCCTCGTCGTCCCACTCCTCCTCGTACCGCTCGATGTCCTCGGCGGTCTCGTCCAGGTCCCGCACCGAGCCGTCGCCGATCCACCGCATCACCTCGCGGTCCGCGTTGATCTCGGCCAGGGGGACAAGGTCGTCGTCGCTCCAGCGCCGGAGGAGGAGACGAGGTGTACGAATTTCGGTCATGTCCCCATCCTGACGCACACCGCGGCGCGCCCGTGCCACGGGGACGTCCGGCCGGGGCGCGGAGCCGCCGGCCGGGCGTGGAGCCGCGTCACGCGCCCGCGGGCGCCCCGGTGAGGTCGGTCGGGTCGGTGTTGGCGCCGCAGAGGACGACGCAGACCTTCTCGCCCGGCTCCGGCCGGTAGGCGTCGGCCGCCGGGCGGGGCCGGTCCCCGGTGGTGAGGGCGGCCAGGGCGGTGGCGGCGGCGTGTTCGACGGCGAGGCGCCGGTCGTCCCACAGGGCCCGGCGGGTACGGGTGATCGCGGTGTCGGGGACGAGGACGGAGCGGACGCCGTCCCCCTGTGCGGCGTGCAGTGCGGTGGCCGAGACCCGGCGGGCGCCGAGGGAGTCGGCGGCCACGGAGTCGACGGTGACGTCGACGGGGTGTCCGGCCCGGAGTGCGGCGTCGAGGGCGCGGCAGTTCTCGGGTTCGACGGCGACGGTGCGGATGCCGTGGTGCCGGGCGGCGGTGGCGACGCCGGCGAAGAGGCCGCCTCCGCCGACGGCGACGACGACGGTGTCGAGGTCCGGCACCGCCCGGAGGATCTCGTCGAGCAGGGTGCCTGCCCCGGCGGCGATGAGCGGGTGGTCGTAGGCGTGGGAGGCCAGCGCGCCGGTGTCGGCGGCGAACGCCTCGCAGGCGGCCAGCGCTTCGGCGTACTCGGTGCCGACGAGGCGTACGTCGGCACCGTACGACAGCAGTTTGTCGGCCTTCACCTTCGGGGCGGTGGTCGGCAGGAAGACGGTGGCGGGGACGCCCTGGCGGCGGGCTGCCCAGGCACAGGCGAGGCCGGCGTTGCCACCGGAGGCGATCGTGACGCCGACGTCGGGGAGGGTGCCCCGCTCACGGTGGGCGAGGAGGAAGTTCTGCGCGCCGCGGGCCTTGAAGGAGCCGGTGTGCTGCATGAGCTCCAGTGCGAGGTGGAGCTCGTAGGGCTCGTCGCCCGGGTCCGGGGTGGCGGCCGTGACGGGGCGGACGTGGCCGCCGATCCGGTCGGCCGCGGCCTTGATGTCGTCGTACGTGAGGGGGTGCATCCGGGCGCTCCTGAAGGGGTGGGGCGGGACGGTGGTGGGCAGGACGCCGTGAGGGGCCGTCGGGTGCCTCAGAGGAAGTCGGCCAGCGCCGCGACGAACCCGTCGGGATTGTCGAGCATCAGGTCGTGTCCCGCTCCGGGGATCTCGACGACCGGGACGCCGCGGGCCGCCATGCTCGCCGCGTCGGCGTCCGGCAGGCTCGCCTCACCGACCACGTACAGCCGGGGGACGGGCAGCCCGGGAAGCAGGTCGCCCGGGGCGGGCACGCTTCCCTCGACGAGGGCGACCGCACTGCGGTGGACGGCCAACGGGTCGGCGAGCCGCAGCCGGGCCGCGTAGTCGGCGCGGCCGACCGAGGCGACCATGCGGGCGAACCCCGTGGTCACGAACGTGTCCTCGTCCTGGGCCGCGACCGGCGAACTGAACGCGCCACCGCCCGCGTAGAGGTTCGGCTCCGCCACCACGAGCCGGGCCACCAGGTCCGGGCGGGACGCCGCGAGCAGGATCGCCACGGCCCCGCCCATCGAGTGCCCGATGAGGTCCACGCCGGTCACCCCCAGATGGTCGAGCACGGCCGCCACCGCCGCCGCCTGCGACTCCATGCGGTAGTCGAAGTCCGCGGGCCGGTCGCTGAGCCCGTACCCGAGGAGGTCCACGAGCATCGCCCGACCGCCGCCGAGCGCGGGGGCGGCGGCGATGTGGGCGAAGTCCGACGCCGCCGTGCACCCCAGGCCGTGGACGAACACCCGGAGGGGTCCTTCCCCCGGCAGCGCGATCCACCGGATGTACGCCTTCTCGTTCGCCAGGAACAACTCCCGCATGCCGCCCACTCCCCTGTACCGCCCCGCGCGCTTGCCTACTGTCAGGAGCCACCCTACGAGCAGGTACTGACACGGAGCCGCCCGCGGCCCCCGGGCCGGAAATCCCCGGGGGCCCGTGGACCGTCGGATAGCGTCCGGAGGACGCAGCGCCGGCACCGCCGCGCGCCCTCGGAAAGGACAGTCATGCCACTCGAAGGCGAGTACGAGCCCAGCCCGACGACGTGGGTGCGGAACCAGGTCGAGCTGTACGAGTCGTCCGGCGGGACGAAGGGCACGACCATGCGCGGCCTTCCCGTCGTCCTGGTGACGAACCTCGGCGCGAAGAGCGGCAAGCTCCGCAAGACGCCCCTGATGCGGGTGGAGCACGAGGGTGCCTACGCGCTCGTCGCGTCGAACGGCGGGGCGGTGAAGCATCCCGTCTGGTTCCACAACCTCGTCGCCTCGCCCGTCGTCGAGCTGCGCGACGGCCCCGACGTCTGGGACATGAAGGCCCGTCTGGTCACCGGGGAGGAGCGTCGGGCGTGGTGGGCACGGGCCGTCGACGCGTTCCCCGACTACGCGGACTACCAGCGCAGGACCGAGCGGGAGATCCCCCTGTTCGTGGTCGAGCCGCTCGGCCGGGGCTGAGCCGGGTCAGGCCGACGCCCGCCAGGACGACGGCCATGCCCGCGACCACCCGGGCGGTCAGCGGCTCGTCGAGGACGAGTGCGCCCAACGCCACGGACACCACGGGCAGCAGATAGCCGACGGTGGCGGCGCTGGTCGGGCCTTCCTCGGCGATCATGCGGTAGTTCAGGTGGAAGGTGAGGCCGGTCGCGAAGACGCCGAGGACGGCGACGGCGAGGATCCCCGTCCAGGTCGCCGCCGGGGCGCCGCCGGCGGTGAGGGCGGGCGCGCTCAGGGCGCTGGCCGTGAGGAGTTGCGCGGCGGAGAGGGCCAGCGGGGCGGTGCCGCGGCCGGTGAGCCGGCGGGCCATGTAGGCGAAGGCCACCGCGTACGAGGCGGAGGCACCGAGCAGCGCGAGGGCGCCGAGGCTCATGAGGCCCGAGCCCTCGCCCCAGGGCGCGAAGATGAGCAGGACGCCCGCGAAGCCGAGGACGAGGCCGGCCAGGCGGGTGGCGGGCAGCGGGCGTTCGGTGCCGAGGCCGAGGCCGATGAGGAGGGACCAGAGGGGCGTGGTGGCGTTCAGTACGCCCGCCACCCCGCTGTCCACGGTCTGTTCCCCGACCGAGAAGAGCAGGAACGGCAGGGCGTTGCAGAAGAAGGCGGCGACGGCCAGGCGCGCCCAGGTGCCCCGGTCGCGGGGCAGCCGCTGCCCGGCTCCGTACGCGAGCGCGAGGAGGACGCCGGCGCCGAGCAGGCATCGCACGAAGGTGATCCACCCGGGGGTGAGGCCCTCGTTGAGGGAGATCTTGATCCAGAGGAAGCCCGAGCCCCAGAGCAGGGCCAGCACGCCCATGCGTGTCGCGGATGTCATGTCCCCACGTTCCCCCGGCGACATTCGACAGGACAAGCGAAGGTTCGTACAGCCGGCGTTAAGCTCTGCTACATGCTGGATGTGAGACGTATGCAGGTGCTCCGGGCCGTCGTCACCAGTGGCTCCGTCACCGCCGCCGCCGCGAACCTCGGTTACACGCCGTCCGCCGTGAGCCAGCAGATCGCCGCCCTGGAGAAGGAGGCGGGCATCGAGCTGCTCGAACGGTTCGGCCGGGGCGTGCGTCCGACCGCGGCCGGACGGCTGCTCACCGAGCACGCCGCCGTCATCGGCCGCCAGGTCGCGGAGGCCGAGACCGCCCTCGCCGATCTACGGGCGGGCCGCACCGGCCGGATCGCGGTCCGCTACTTCGCCACCGCGGGAGCCGATCTCGTCGCGCCTGCCCTGGCCCGTTTCCGGGCCGAACACCCCGGCGTCCGCGTCGACCTGAGGATCGCCGACGGCGCGCCCGACGAGGAGGCGGACCTCACCCTGGTCGTGCGACCCCGGGACGGCGGCGGCGACGCCTCCCGCGCCGGCCTCCGGCTGGTCCACCTGGTCGACGACCCGTACCGCGCCGTCCTGCCCAAGGGGCACCCGCTCGCCGACCGTCGCACCACGCTCGACCTGGGCGCCCTCGCCGGTGAACCGTGGGTGGGCAGCGAACGACCCGGCCCCTGCCTCGACGCCGTCCTCGAAGCGTGCGCGGCCGCCGGGTTCACCCCGGACGTCGCCGTGGAGTGCGAGGAGTACGCGGCGGCCCAGGGGTTCGTCGCCGCCGGTCTCGGCGTCGCCTTGATCCCGCTCCTCGGCCTGGGCGGCCACCACCCGCACGTGGTGGTCCGCAGGTTGCGCGGCCCGGAGCCGGTCCGTTCGATCCACGCCGCCGTACGGGAGTCCTCGCTGGCCCTGCCGGCGGTACGCGGCCTCCTGACGGCGCTTCGGGAGGAACGGCCGCCCGGGTCCCGCCCCGTCAGGACGGGGAAAGGACCGTGAGGAGGTGGGCCACCTCGTGCGCCACGGCGGCGCGGGCCGGGGTGAGGTAGTGGCGGGGGTCGACGGCGGTGGGATGGTCGGCGAGGTGGGTGCGGACGGCCCGTGTGAAGGCCTTGTTGAGGTGGGTGGAGACGTTCACCTTGGTCATGCCGGCGCCGATCGCGGCGGTCAGGTCCTCGTCCGAGACGCCTGAGGACCCGTGCAGGACCAGCGGGGTGTCGACGGCGGCCCGCAGACGACCGATCAGGTCGAAGTCGAGGACCGCGTCCCTGGTCAGCATCTGGTGGGAGCTGCCGACCGCGACGGCGAGGGCGTCGACGCCGGTCGCCGCGACGAAGGCCCGGGCCTCCTCGGGGTCCGTCCGGACACCCGGGGTGTGGGCGCCGCCCTTCCCGCCGACCTCGCCGAGTTCGGCCTCGACCCAGACGCCGTACCGGTGGCAGTGCTCCACGACCTCGCGGGTCGCCGCGACGTTCTCCGCGTACGGGAGCTTGGAGGCGTCGAACATGACGGAGCCCAGGCCGAGTCCGACGGCCTCGTGGACGAGGTCGGGGTTCTCGGCGTGGTCCAGGTGGACGGCGACCGGGGTCTTGGCGGCGCGGGCGATGGCGAGGGAGGCGACCGCGACCGGCTCCAGGGCGCCGTGGTACCGGACGGTGTTCTCGCTGATCTGGAGGATCACGGGCCGGTCCGCGGTCGCGGCGCCGGCCACGATGGCCTGGGCGTGTTCGAGCTGGAGGACGTTGAAAGCCCCCACGCCCGTGCCCGCGGCGCGGGCGCGGCGGACGATCTCGTCGGTGGGCGTCAGCGGCATGGTCCTGCTCCCGGGGTGCGAAGGGATACGGGGCGGCGGTCAGGCATGGACGTCGGCGAGGACCACGGAGCGGGTCAGGTTGCGAGGGGTGTCCGGGTTGAGTCCCTGGGCCTCGGCTACGGCCACCGCGAGGCGCTGGGCACGGATGAGGTCGGCGAGCGGGTCGAGGTCGCTCTCGGCGAGGGTGCCGCCGACCTTGCGCACGTCGTCGGCGAGTCCGGCGGGCAGGTCGCCGAAGCCCCAGGCCACCCGGCCGGGGCCGGTGATGCTGATGGGGCCGTGGCGGTACTCCATGGCCGGGTACGCCTCCGTCCATGCGCCGGCCGCCTCGCGCATCTTCAGTCCGGCCTCCAGGGCGAGGCCGTAGGTCCAGCCGCTGCCGAGGAAGGTGAACTGCTCGGCGGTGAGGACCTCCTCGGCGAGGGGCGCCGCGATGGCCTGCTCGGCGTCCCGCGCGGCCTCCTCGACGGTGGCGACGCCGTCGGGCAGTGCGTCCTCGGCCTCCAGGTGCGCGCGGAACAGTGCGAGGACGGTGGTCGCGAAGCGGGTCTGGACGACGGACTCCTCGTCGGCGAAGTCGAGGACGGCGACCTCGTCGGCGAGGTCCATCACCGGGGTCGCGGGGTCGGCCGTGACCGCGCCCGTGGGCACGCTGCCGCGCAGGCGGGAGAGGACGGCGAGGACCTCGCTGGTGGTGCCGGAGCGGGTGATCGCCACCACCCGGTCGTAGCGGCGGCCGTAGGGGAACTCCGAGGCCGCGAACGCGTCGGTCTCGCCGTGACCGCCGGACTCGCGAAGCTCCGCGTAGGCCAGGGCCATGAACCAGGAGGTGCCGCAGCCGATCACCGCGACCCGCTCCCCGCGTCGGGGCAGGGCCGCGGAGTGCTGCGGCAGGGCACGGGCCGCCTGGCGCCAGGTCTCCGGCTGGGAAGCGATCTCGACGGCGGTACGAGTGATGGTCATACGGCTCTCCTTGCAAGAAGTCTCATCGATGATGAGTGAAGGTGCTCGAAGTCGAGGGTATTCAAGCAGAAAGATGCACTGTCTTTCCAGGTCCCGCACGCATCGGCGGATAGAATCGGACGCGCGCACGACCGGAGAGAGGGACGCATGTCCAAGCACGAGCGATGGCACACGCTCCTTGAGCTGCTGGCGGCCTCGGGAAAGGTGGACGTGGAGGAGGCCGCGACCGCGCTGGGCGTCTCCGCCGCCACGATCCGCCGGGACCTCGACGAACTCGCCGAACAGCGGTTGCTGGTACGGACGCGGGGCGGGGCGGTGGTGCACGGCGTTTCGCACGAACTGCCGCTGCGGTACAAGTCGACGCGGCACGCGCCGGAGAAGCGGCGGATCGCCGAGGCCGCCGCCGATCTGGTCGCGCCCGGCGACGTCGTCGGACTCAACGGGGGCACGACCACGACGGAGGTGGCACGGGCCCTCGCGCGGCGATTCGCCGGCGGTCGAACCGAGGCGGCGCCGTCGGCCGAAGGCCCCGCGCTGACCGTGGTCACCAACGCCCTCAACATCGCCGGCGAGCTCGCCGTGCGGCCGCAGATCAAGATCGTCGCCACCGGCGGGGTGGCACGCCCCCAGACGTACGAGCTGGTCGGCCCGCTGACGGTCGGGGTGCTCAACCAGGTTGTGCTGGACGCCGTGATCCTGGGCGTCGACGGGTTCGACACCCGGCTCGGCGTGATGGCCCACCAGGAGGACGAGGCGAGCATCAGCCGGCTCTTCGCGGAGCGCGCGAGCCGGGTCGTCGTGGTGACCGACTCCTCGAAGATGGGTCGCCGAGCGTTCGCCCGGATCTGCGGCCCCGACCGGATCGACGTCCTCGTGACGGACACCGGCATCGCGCCGGAGACGGTCGACCAGCTCACCGAGGCCGGCGTGAAGGTGATCACCGTCTGACGCCATTGGTCCGCGGAGGGACCAATCCGGTGCCGCGGCTACCTGGCCTCCGGCTGTTAACCCACTAATTACGGCACAGCCGTATACCTTTAAGCTCGCCTCCCCCATCATGTCTCCGACGTGCCCGCCTGGGCACACCGTGACGCGAGAGGCGGGGCATGATTCCCATCAGCCGCAGGGGGTTCGTCGGTATCGGCGCGGGGCTCGTGGCGGGAGCGGCGCTGCCGCCGGCGCCGGCGTCCGCCGCCGCGTCGACGGCGACCGGCACCCTCACCGACGTCAAGCACGTGGTGATCCTCATGCAGGAGAACCGCAGCTTCGACCACTACTTCGGCACCCTGCGCGGCGTCCGCGGCTTCGCCGACCGCGCCGCGGGCAACCTGCCCGGCGGCTGGGGCACGTTCAACCAGCCCAACTGGGGCGGCCGCCACTACCCCTGGAAGCTGAGCGACACCCCGCCCGCCGGCGGTGTCGACGGCGAGACGCTCGCGCAGTGCAACGGCGACCTGCCGCACAGCTGGACCTCACAGCACGCCGCGTGGAACAAGGGGCGCCTCGACAACTGGGTGACGGGAGTGGGCAACACCCGGACCCTCGGCCACCTCGACCGCGGGGACATCCCCTTCCACCACGCGCTCGCCGATCACTACACGATCTGCGACGCGTACTTCTGCTCGGCGCTCAGCGCCACGGGCCCCAACCGCACCTTCCTCTGGAGCGGCAAGATCGACGGCACCAGCAAGGACGGCGGCGACGAGTCGGGCCTGACCTGGGAGACGTACGCCGAGGCGCTCCAGCGCGCCGGGGTGAGCTGGAAGGTCTACCAGAACGCCCAGGACAACTACGGCGACAACGGCCTCGCGTACTTCGAGAAGTTCACCGACGCGCGGCCCGGGGACCCGCTGTACGACCGGGGCATGGGATCGGTGCCCAAGGTCACCGGCTCGACCCCGGACGACATCGCCGCGGCGATCCGCGCCGACGTCGTCGCGGGCACGCTGCCGCAGGTGTCCTGGGTGGTCGCGAGCGAGGCGTTCTCGGAGCACCCCTACGCCCCGCCCGGGGACGGCGCGCACTTCGTCGACCTGGTCTACCGCGCCCTCGCCGCCAATGCCGAGGTCTTCGACTCGACGGTGCTCTTCCTCAACTACGACGAGAACGACGGCTTCTTCGACCACGTGCCGCCTCCGGTCGCCCCGCCGGGGACACCGGGCGAGTACCTCGACGGCGCGCCGATCGGCCTGGGCTTCCGCGTCCCGATGATTGTCATGTCCCCGTGGACCCGCGGCGGTTGGGTGAGCTCCGAGGTCTTCGACCACACCTCCGTGCTGCGCTTCATGGAGACCTGGACGGCGGCCCTCGGCACACCGGCCACGTGCCCCAACATCAGCGCCTGGCGCAGGAAGGTGACGGGCGATCTGACGGGGGTCTTCGACTTCGCCAACCCGGTGTACGGCGTGCCGACGGGCCTTCCCTCCACGGCGAAGGTCATCGGCCAGGCCACCTGCGGACCGCTGCCGAACCCGGCCCCCCAGAACAACGCCCTGCCCGCGCAGGAGTCCGGCACCCGACCGGCCCGCGCGGTGCCGTACCAGGTGAACGGGAACCTCGACCGGTTCGAGTTCGGAGCGGCCGGCAAGATCCTGGCCTGGTTCTCGATGACGAACCAGGGCTCCGAGGCCCGGCGCGCGGCCCACTTCTCGATCCACCCGCACCAGTACCGCGACACCGCCGCCTGGCAGTACACCGTCGACCCGGGCGGCACGGCCTCCGACTACTTCAACATCGGCCTCGGCTCGGGGTCGGGCAAGTACGACGTCTCGATGATGGGCCCCAACCGCTTCCTGCGGCGCTTCATCGGCGACGCCTCGAAGGCGGGCAAGGCCGTGGAGGTGGCCGCCCGGTTCGCGACCGAGCCGGGGACGGGCAAGACGGCCCTGTGGTTCAGGATGACCAACGCGTCGGGGGGTCCGGTCACCTTCACGATCCGGTCGAACGCCTACCGCTCGGACGGGCCGTGGACGTACACGGTGCCGGCGAACTCCACCCGCGAGGACTTCTTCAACGCGGTGGCCTACAACGGCGGCTGGTACGACTTCACGATCGTCGCCGACATCGACGGCACCTGGTCGCGCCGGTACACCGGTCACATCGAGACCGGAGCGCCGAGCATCAGCGGCTGACCGCTCCCGTCCGCCGGGCGGCGCCCTCGGGTGCCGCCCGGCGATCGTCACCCCCCTAGCGGTTAGCGGTCCGCCGTCGTCAGCGGCCGGCCTGCGCGGCCCGGTGGATGGTGGCGTCCAGGAGGGCCACGGCGTCGTCCGCCGTACGGCCGGGGGCCCGGTTCCACGGTCCGATCAGCTCACTCCAGCCCCGCGACCGGAGCTCGGTCATGATCCAGGCCGCCGCTTCGTTCATGGTGTCGGCGCTCCCGTGGCCGAGACGGTGCGCGGCGAGCAGGGCGCCGCAGACGCACCGCGCCCCGCGCGCGTCGCGCAGCTTGTACGGGGCGTTCTGCCAGCCCCATTCCGTGAGCACGCGACGGGCGTAGCCGAGGTGGACCGACGGGCGCAGGTCGGTGCGGCCGATGCGGCGCCAGACGTGCAGCCGGTCCGGCAGTACGGCTCCGACGCGGCCCGGCAGGCGGGGTTCGGCGGGGAGGGGCGGCGGCAGGGCGTCGAGGGCGTCGGCCACGAGTCTCTCCACCGGCACCGTGAGGAGTTTCCGCCAGCTCTCCGGCTCTCGCGGCGGAGCGTCGGGAACGAGCGGCTCGTCGGTCGTCCAGTCGGTGACGATGCGCTGCCAGACGGCGCTGTCGTAGAGCGCGGCGGCCTCGCGGTCGACGGTGTCGGGGCTGGGCGTGGAGAGGGCGGGCGACATCCGGCGGCTCCTCGGTCGGGGTGGGTCCATCGTTCAGGACAAATGTCGGTTTTGCCACTTTTGCCCTTGAGTGCACACCCGCCCACAAGGCCTTTTCCACCCACTTCACCATTAACAGAATTACCGTGCATATTCGGACATTGGGAACCTGGTGATGCGACTCACTTCGCCGGATTCGCCCCGGTGATCGGAATGTCCGCAGGCCATGGGAGACACGGGAGTTCGACGGGCCGGACGGGTGGCCGATCTTGAATTCCCTGAATTACGTGATCCTTTCGCCGCGCCACGGGCTGCCGTCCCCTTGTTATCCGCCGCATTACTGGCCTACGGTCACCTCCATTCGAGCGGATCGCCTAATCCTGCCACCGCTCGAAATACCTCCCCTTTTCACCCGACGGCAGGAGCGGGGGACCCACGAATACGCCGGTCCGGAAATCCGGAACGGCTCGGGGTGCAGCCGCGTGCGCGCGGCCGGACAGCTCCCGTCCGAACCCGACAGCTCACCCCGCAGGCGCCGGAGAGGAATCCGTCATGCCTGCTCACGGTAAGCACCGCCGCCCCCGACGCCGCCCCGTCTCCCAGGGACTCGCGCTGGCCGGCACGGGCGGCGTCGCCCTTGCCCTGCCGCTGATCACCCCCGCCGTGGCCGGAGCCGCTCCCGTTTCCGGAGCCCCGGAATTCACCGCCCGCGCCGTCGCGGCCCCCGCCGTCGCAGCCCCCGCCTTCGCGGCGCCGACCGCCGCCAAGGCTCCCGCCGCCCCGGCCGCCGCCCGCACCTACACCGTCGTCCGCGGCGACTCGCTTTCCCTCATCGCCCGGAAGAAGGGAATTCAGGGCGGCTGGAAGAGCCTTTACCGGGCCAACCGGAGCGCCGTGGGTGACAATCCGTCACTTATTCATCCGGGCCTTGAGTTGACGCTTCGTCGGGATTCCGCGAAGGTCACTCCTGCGCCGGCGAAGAAGAAGACCGCTACACCCGATCGGGCGAGCCGCTCCGAGCGCCGGTCCGCCCCGGCCACCACGGGCGCCTCCACCGGTGCCTCCGCCGCGCAGGCCGCCCCCGCCGCGGCCCCGGCCGCCGCCACCAACTACACCGACGACCTGGACGGCTGGATCCGCGAGTCGCTGGCCATCATGGCCCAGCGGGGCATCCCGGGTTCGTACGACGGCATCCTCCGCAACGTCATGCGCGAGTCCTCCGGCAACCCCCAGGCCATCAACCTCTGGGACTCCAACGCGGCGGCCGGAACGCCCTCCAAGGGCCTGCTCCAGGTCATCGAGCCGACCTTCCTCGCCTATCACGTGCCCGGCACGTCGATGGACCTCTTCGACCCGGTCGCCAACATCACCGCCGCGTGCAACTACGCGGCCGACCGCTACGGCTCCATCGACAACGTCAACAGCGCCTACTGACCCCGGAAGTGCCCGGTGAACCAGGAGGTGGCGAGCTCCGCCACCTCCTCCAGGGCACCCGGCTCCTCGAAGAGGTGCGTGGCGCCCTCGACCACGGCGAGCCTGTTCTCACAGCGCAGCAGTGAACCGGCCCTCCGGTTCAGGTCCAGCACCAGCGCGTCGTCACCGCCCACCACCAGGAGCGTGGGAGCACGCACCCCGGCCAGCCGGTCCCCCGCGAGGTCGGGCCGGCCACCGCGCGACACGACGGCGCTCACCGCGCAATCCGGATCGGCCGCCGCCCACAGCGCGGCGGCCGCTCCCGTGCTCGCACCGAAGTAGCCCAGCGGGAGGCCGGCGCCCACCGGCTGCTCGGCCAGCCACTTCGTGGCGAACGAGAGCCGGCCGGCCAGGAGCGGCGTGTCGAAGACATGCGCCCGATCGCCCGCCTCGGCCTCGGTCAGCAGATCGAACAGCAGGGTCCCGAGCCCCTCCCGGTTGAGCACCTCCGCGACCGCCCGGTTGCGGGGACTGTGTCGGCTGCTCCCGCTGCCGTGGGCGAACAGCACGATCCCCACGGCCCCGTCGGGCACGGCGAGCCGCCCCGCGAGCGTGACGCCGTCGACCGCGACCCTCACGTCCGAGTCCCGCACCACCGGGCCCCGTGCCGCACGGCTGCGGTCCAGACACGCGATGACCTCGGCGTCGGCGGTCTGCTCGAAGTCCCGGTAGAACTGGCCGATCGCGTAGAAGACCCCGGGCGCGTGGACGCTGACCGTCTCGTCGGCCTCGCCTCCGAGCCGCGCCGTCCACCCCTCCGGCGCGACCGGGACGGCCAGCACGATCCGGGCGGCTCCCCGGGCACGGACCACCCGGCACGCCGCAAGCGCCGTGGCCCCCGTGGCGAGGCCGTCGTCGACGACGACCACGGTCCGGCCTTCGAGCGGCACGGACGGCCTGCTGCCCCGATAACGGGCGGCGCGCTCCTCGAGCACGACGTGCTCCCGCTCCTCCACCGCCGCGAGCGCGCGCTCGCCCACCCCGGCGTGCCGGAGCACCTGCTCGTTGAGCACCCTCACGCCGCCCTCACCGAGCGCGCCCATCGCGAGCTCCGGCTGCTGGGGCACCCCCAGCTTCCGTACCAGACAGATGTCGAGTGGCGCGTCGAGGGCGTCCGCGACCTGCGCGGCGACCGGTACCCCGCCGCGCGGGAGTCCGAGGACCACGACGTCCTGGCCCTTGAGGTGGTCGAGCCGGGCGGCGAGCCGTCTGCCCGCGTCCGTGCGATCGCTGAAGAACATGGTCCGCCGCCCTTCCGCCTTGCGCGGCCGGGGCCCGGGGAGGAACGGCGTGCCCGTCCCTTGCCCCTCCTTCCAGAGTAGACGCGTCCCCGGCGGGCGGTCGGCGGGTGACCGGCCGACGGTCAGCGTTCGGCGCTCGGCGCTCGGCGCTCGGCGCTCGGCGTTCGGCGTTCGGCGTTCGGCGTTCGGCGTTCGGCGTTCGGCGTTCGGCGTTCGGCGTTCGGCGTTCGGCGTTCGGGCAGGAGACCAGGCGGCGAGGGGTCAGCGCGACTGGAGGGCGTCGAGGGCGACGGCCTGGGCTATCGCGAGGCGCCGGTCGAGCTCCGGATCCGCTATGTCCAGCACGTACCGGTCGCGCAGACCGAACCGCTTGTCGACGGACATGACGGAGCGTCCGGCCTCGGCGAAGTCGAAGTGGTAGGGGACGACGAAGGGGACCAGGTCCGTGAAGGGCAGGAACTCCCAGGCCCTCCGCAGCAGGGCCACGCCCTGGTGCCGCTCCCGCCCGGTGGTCTCCCCCGCCGCGCCCTCCCTGCTCAGGTGCCACGTGCTGCGGAGCAAGGAGGCCCCGAAGTCCTTGCGGAAGCCCCCGAGCCGGGTCCCGGAGGCGCCGTGCACGTCGTAGGTCGCGCCGACGTCGAGGACCTGGCGGGCCTTGAACGTGAACAGGACCTGGCGCTGGGACTCGTCGGTGTAGAAGGTGACGTGCTCCTTGAGCGCCATTCTCTTCTGGTGGGCGAACGCGACCAGTTCCGCCTCCTCGCCGTCGGGCCCCACGGTGTGCACCAGGTAGCGGTTCGCCATGAGGGTCACCTTCTGGCGGACGAGGAAGCGGTGCTGTGACTGCGCGAGGCCCATCGGGTGTGCTCCTGCTGATCGTGGACGGTCTCCCGGAGACCGCCCCGTGGCGTCGAGACCACGATGATCGCGTGCGGCAGGGCCCCGCCGCTGTCCTCGAAAGTCGTCGTTCCCTACGACCTTCGGATGGCCTCCGCGCGGTCAGGCCGCGAGGAAGGCCTCGATGGCCTCGGCAAGGGGCCCAGGGGTCTCCTCGGGGGCGTAGTGGCCGGCGTCCTTCAGGACTTCGAGGCGCGCGTTGGGGTACCAGCGCAGCCAGGTGGACTCCATCGCCTCGGTGCCCAGGGCCGGGTCGTGGGCACCGACCACGAGCAGGACGGGCGTGGGGTTGTCGCGGACGCGCTCGTGGAAGTCGGTGCGGGACCAGGAGTCCAGGTAGGCGCGGAAGGCCGCGGCGGAGGAACGGCCGACGGAGCGGTCGACGAGCGCCGCGAGCCAGGCGTCGTCGTAGCGGCCGCCGGTGGTGTTGTCGATGATCGCCCGCCGGTTCGCCGGTTCCTCGGCCGCGCCGGCGAAGAGCTCCCAGGTCTCGCCGTCGAGGGGGAAGCCCGCAGCGGAGACGGGCGAGATGCCGACGATCGAGCGGATGCGGTCGGGGGCGTCGAGCAGCATCAGCTGGGCCGCCTTCCCGCCCATCGAGTGGCCGATGACGGAGAACGAGTCCCATCCGAGGTCGTCGGCGACCGCGAGCGCGTCGGCCGCGACCTCCTCCATCGTGTACGCGCCCGCGTGGTCGAGGGCCTCGCCGTAACCGCGGCAGTCGACGAAGGCATAGGTGCCCGCGGCGGCGTCCAGATGGGCGCGGAGGGGGTCGAAGCTGGTGCGGTCGCCGAACCAGTTGTGCAGCACGAGGGCCCGGGCGGGACCTCCGCCCTGTACGTCGTACGGAAGAAGCCGGTCCGTCATCGTGCCCCCTGCTCGCGAGGTGGTGGCGCCGCGCGCCGGCGGCGGCGGTCGACGACCGAGTGTGACGGTGCGGAAGCGCGCGGTCAACATCGCCGTCCGGAACGCGGACCCCCGGGTCCGGGATGCGGGGGCTTTCTCGTCGGGGGCATCCTTGCTGTGTGACCTCGCACGGCACGGCCGGCCCCGGCCCGGCGGGCGGCTCCGGGCGTCCGTCAGGGACGGATGCCGCCGACGGGCCCGCTTCCTCCGCGCTCACCTGGGCGCTCGCGGAGGAGGCGCTGCGCGCGGTCGAGGAGGTCGGGGGGTACGCGGGCGGGGTGTACCTGCGCTCCGGAACCCCGGGGCTGCTACGGCTCGCGGTGCTCGTGGGACTGCCGGGACCGTTGTTTCGCCCGTGGTGGCGGATGCACTCCAACCGGCCGTTCCCGGTGGCCGAGGTCCATCGCTCGGGCCAGTCGGTCCACCTCGCCGACGTCGAAGAGGCCATGCGTCGGTTTCCCCAGCTGGTGGCCAGCCTGCCGTTCCCCTTCGCCTCCCTGTACGCGCCGGTGGTCGCCGGGCGCGAACGGTTCGGGGTGCTCGTGGCGCTGCGCCCGCCCACTCCCGGCGTGCCGGTGGACGCCCGGGACCGCACGCGGATGACCCGTGGCGCCCTCCGCCTGGGCGAGGCGCTGGCCGGCCTGGCCGCCGCTGGGACGGTGATCGAGTGGCCCGGCGATCCGGTGTGCGTCCAGCTGTCCACCGGGTCCGGCCCTCCGGTCCGGTTCGGGTCCTTCGACTGGGACCTGGACGCGGGCACGGTCACGCTCGACGACGGCCTGCTCGGGATCCTCGGGGCGCAGGTCGCCTCACCCTGCTCGATCGAGGTGCTGACCTCCCTGCTCGAACCGGAGGACGGGTACGCGCTGTGGGCGGCGGCCCGGCAGGCGACCGGCGTCGACGGGCGGCCCGCGGTGCGCAGGCTCCGCCTCAAGGGGCCTGACGGCGGCCTGCACCTCCTGGAGGTGTCCACGCGCGCGCGTGGCGGTACAGCGGCGTCCGCACTCGACGGCGGCGGCGGCCACCTCATGGGGACCCTGGTCGACCTGGGGACGGGGCTCGTCGGCTCGGACGCGACGGACCGGCTGCCGCGGGCGATCCTGGCGATCGACCGGCTCGGCCGGATCACGTACGTCAACGAGCGCACGGAACGGCTCCTCGGCCGGCCGCGCGGCGCGCTGGCGGGGCGGACCCTCTGGCAGGCGCTGCCCTGGTTCGGTCACCCCTTCCACGAGGAGCAGCTCCGCGCCGCCCTGCTCTCCGGCGAGCCGGTGCGCTTCCTGGCCAGGCCGGAGCGCGGCCAGTGGCTTTCGGTGTCGCTCCACCCGGGGCGCGAGGGCGTCACGATGGTGCTGATCCCGGAGGAGGATCCCGCGGGGCTCGGGGCCAGGACCCGGGGCCGCCGGCGGTCGGACGACGGGCTCTCCGCTCCCGGCGACCGGGCGGCGGCCCTGTACCGGCCGGTGGCCCTGGCGATCGCGCTGACGGAGGCGGTGACGGCGCGCCAGGTGGCGGCGGTGGTGACGGAGGAGCTGCTGCCGGCGTTCGGCGGGCGGCAGCTGGCCATCTACCTGCTGAGCGACCGGCGCCTGTACCTGGCCTGGGAGACGGGGTTCCCACCGGGGTTCCTCGAACCCTTCGACGGCGTGGCCCTGGACGCCCGGCTACCCGGGGTGGAGACGCTGACGACGGGCCGCCCGCTGTTCTTCGAGTCGATGGAGCAGCTGGGCCGCGCGTATCCCGACCTGCCGATGGACGCGCACTCGGGAGCCCGGGCGTTCCTGCCGCTGATCGCCTCGGGGCGGCCGGTGGGGTCCTGCATCCTCGGCTTCGACCGGCCGCGCGGCTTCAGCCCCGAGGAGCGCACCGTGCTCACGGCCCTCGCAGGGCTCATCGCGCAGGCCCTGGAGCGGGCCCAGCGCTACGACACGGAGTCGGCGGTCGCGCGCGGGCTCCAGGACGCGCTGCTGCCGCACCGGCTGCCGGTGCGGCACGGCGTGGACACGGTGGGCCGCTATCTGCCGGGCACCCAGGGCATGGACGTCGGCGGCGACTGGTACGACGTCATCGAGACGGAGCATGGGCGTCTCGCGCTGGTCATCGGCGACGTCCAGGGCCATGGTGTGGCGGCGGCCGCCACGATGGGGCAGCTGCGCAGCGCGGTCCGGGCGTTCGCGCTGGGCGGGCACCGTCCGCAGGACGTCATGCGGGGCACCAACCGCCTGCTGATCGACCTGGACCCCGGGCAGTTCGCGAGCTGCTGCTACGTACTCCTCGACCCCGAGACGGGCGAGGCGCGGGCGGTTCGGGCCGGCCATCCGCAGCCGCTCCTCCTGCAGCCGGACGGGACGACGGAGCCGGTGGAGCTGGCGGGCGGGGTGGTGCTCGGGGTCGACGACCGCGCCTCGTACCCGGTGACGCGGCTGCGGCTCGCCCCCGGCGCGGTGCTGGCCCTGTTCACCGACGGTCTGGTGGAGCGGCCGGGCCGGGACATCGACGAGGGGATCGAGCGGTTGCGCCAGGCCCTGGCCGCGACCGGTTCGCTGGCTCTCCCCGAGGCGGCCGACCGGCTGATCCGGGAGGCCCGCCAGGCCACGTCCCGCCCCGACGACATCGCGCTGCTGCTCGCGGCGCGCTGGCCCGAGCGCACCTGAGACGTCGACCGGCCGCGCCCGAGGCCGGTCCACGCGCGCGTGGCAACGTACCCGCGCGCTCGCCTCCCCGTCCGCCCTCCGCCGTGCCCCGTCCGCGCCCGCCCGTGGCGGATCCGTCGAGCCCGACCCGGCGCCCTCCCCCGTTCACCCGTTCGGGCCCGTGGCGCTGGTCGGTCGCCTTCGGCGCGGGGAGGCTGGAGGGGTGCCGTGCCGAGACGGCCGGACACACCGGACACGTCTGGGCGGCAAGCCCGAGGAGGACACGTGCAGCAGGACAAGCAGCCCGAGTACGCCCCTGTGGTCTTTCGCGACCGCTCGGCCGGGTACGCGTTTCTCACCCGGTCCACGGCGACGAGCGACCGGACCATCGAGTGGGACGACGGGGAGACGTACCCGGTGATCGACGTCGAGATCTCCTCCGAGAGCCACCCGTTCTACACGGGCACGGCGCGGACCGTGGACTCCGAGGGCCGGATCGCCAAGTTCGAGCGCCGCTTCGGCGAGGAGAGCTGAGCTCTCCCGAATCCCTTTCCTGAAACTGGCCAGAAGGTGGCCAGTTCGCCTTCCAGGATGAGGTCACGAAGACGGCGGAGCGCACGCGCTCCGCCGATGACTCCCTGGAGGGGACTGCTGTGATCGTGGTGACCGGAGCGACCGGAAACGTCGGACGACCGCTGGTGGAGCTGCTGGCCGCGGCCGGCGAGGAGGTCACGGCGGTGAGCCGCCGACCGGCCGAGGGGCTGCCCGCCGGGGTGACCCACCGGCAGGGCGACCTGGCCGATGTCGACGGCCTCAAGGAGCTGTTCGAGGGTGCCGAGGCCGTCTATCTGCTCGTGGCGGGCCTCGGGGAGGAGCTGCGCCCGGACGAGATCGTCGCGGCGGCGGTGGCCTGCGGGGTGCGCCGGATCGTGTTCCAGTCCTCGCAGCTGGTGGGGACGCGGCCCGCATCGGCGTCCCACGCGGTTCTGCGGGCGTTCGAGACGGCGGTCCGCGGGTCGGGGCTGGACTGGACGGTCCTGCGTCCGGGCGGTTTCGCCTCCAACGCCTACCTCTGGGCCGAGGGGGTGCGCTCCGCCCGTACGGTCGCGGCCCCGTTCGCCGACGTGGCGCTGCCGGTGGTGGATCCGCTGGACATCGCCGGGGTGGCGGCGGCCGCGCTGCGGGACCCCGGGCACGCGGGGCGTACGTACGTCCTGACCGGCCCGGCGGCCGTGTCGCCGCGCGAGCAGGTGAGCTCCCTCGCCGAGGCGCTGGGCACTCCGGTGGAGTTCGTGGCGCAGAGTGCGGACGAGGCCAGGGCGTTCCTGGTGCGGTTCCTGCCGGCGGAGGCAGTCGACGGGATGCTGTCGGTGATGGGCGATCCCCGCGCGGAGGAGCGGCGGGTGAGCACCGACGTGGAGCGGGTGCTCGGCAGGGCGGCCCGGCCGTTCTCGGCCTGGGCGGAGCGGAACGCGCCCGCCTTCGCCTGACGGATCGAGGCGCCTGGCGCCCGCGCCGCAGGCAGACACGGCGGAGGCGGGGACGCGCGTCCGGTGGACGACGCTCCCCGCCCCGGCCGAGTGGGCGAGTGAGGGCGCGTGGCGCCCTCGGCTCGGCTCAGGAAGACGATCAGGCGTTCTTCACGATGCCGGAGTCAGCGATCTTGACCTTGGCCTTGGGGGCGCCGGACGGGGTGCCGAGGCTCTCGATCTTCTTGACCAGGTCCTGGCCCTCGACGACCTCGCCGAAGACGACGTGCTTGCCGTCGAGCCAGTCGGTGACGACCGTCGTGATGAAGAACTGCGAGCCGTTGGTGTTGCGGCCGGCGTTCGCCATCGAGAGCAGGAACGGGCGGTCGTGCTTCAGCTTGAAGTTCTCGTCGGCGAACTTCTCGCCGTAGATGCTCTTGCCGCCGGTGCCGTTCTGGTTGGTGAAGTCGCCGCCCTGGAGCATGAACTGCGGGATCACGCGGTGGAACGGGGAGTCGGTGTAGCCGAAGCCGTGCTGGCCGGTGGCGAGCTCGCGGAAGTTCTGCGCCGTCTTCGGGACGACGTCGTCGAACAGCTTGAAGGTGATGCGGCCCGCGGGCTTGTCGTCGATGGTGATGTCGAAGTAAACGTTGTCGCTCATGGGGACATCCTGTCATTACTCGCGCACGGCGCGCGCACGGGCTGCCTCCTCCCGGGTCACGGCGTGCCGGTGCCCCGCGATCCGTCAGGACCGCGGGGCACCGGTCGCCACCTGGAACGCAGGGGTCAGAGCAGCCCGCCGGGGGCCTGGCCCTGGAGGGCGCCCTCGGCGCCCTGGACGGTGTCGTGGAGGACAGTGGCGGCGCCCTGGTCCTCCTGGAGGAGGCCGGTGGTGCCGCCCAGCGGGCTCTCGGCGGCGTTCGCCTGCGGCGGCGGGGTGACGAGAGCGGTGACGACGCCTGCGGCGAGGGAGGCGATGGCGAGCATGCTGCGCTTCTTCATGCCCGGGTCAACTACTGAGACGCCGAGGGGTTACGGTCGGCCGCCGTCGGATCCGGAAGAGCACCAGGAGCGAGGCGGCCGCGGCGAGGGCGCACCACGTGGAGACGAACGTTCCGCCCCACAGCACCGCGCAGACGATCGCCCCTGATCCGGTCACGATCCCGAGGATCCGCAGGACGCGGTCGCGGGCGAGCAGCAGGGCGCCGACGGTGGCGAGGAGATAGCCGGCCATGACCAGGGGCGCGTACGGCAGGTCGACGCCGTAGCCGAGGGTGCGGCCGCGGACCTCGGCGGAGACGGGGTGGGTGGCGAGGCGGTACGCGAGGAAGGCCGAGGTCGCCACGCCGGCGGCGAGCGGTGCGCGCAGCCGCGGGCGGTCGGCGGGGCGGGCGGCCGCCATGACGCCCCCTGACACCCAGAGCGGCAGGAGCGGGAGGGCGATCACGGCCCAGGCGAGGGTGGCGGGGCCGGTTCCGCCCCCGGCGTGCCAGACGGCGGCCTCGACGACCTGATGGGCCCCCAGGAGCAGCGGCAGGGCGGCGAGAGGGGCGTCCGCCGGGCGGCGTACGGAGGCGAGCGAGGCCACGCCGACGGCGGTGATCCCGAGACCCGCCCAGAGGTCGGCCGTCGCACTCCAGCACATAGCGAACTTTTACCGCATATCGGGTGGAACCGTACGCTTGTGGTGGATGTCTCTGTCAGTGACACCACTGTCCCCGAGCAGGAGAAATTGGGGGACGTCATGCAGCACCGTCACACCCTCGCGGCCGTCGCCGCGGGAATCCTCCTGACCGCCGGGATCGGCGCCACGATCCCGGCAGGCGCCTCGGACGCCCCGTCCCGCACCTCCACGACGCCGACCACGTCCCTGGTCGTCAACGCCCGCTGGGGTGGCCACGCGACGTTCGACCGGCTCGTGATCGACGTGCGGGGCGCGATGCCCCCCGTCTCCGTACGCCAGGTGAGCACGCTCCACTACGACGGTTCGGGCAACCGGGTACCGCTCGCGGGGAAGTACTTCCTCTCGATCACGCTCTCCCCCGCAGCCGCCCACGACGACGCCGGACGGTCCGTCTACCAGGGTCCCCGGCTGCTGAAGATCTATCTCCCCGCGCTCAAGGGGGTCGCCCTGACCGGCGACTTCGAGGGCGTGGTCTCCATCGGAGCCGCCTTCGACACCAAGCCCGCCTACAAGACGTTCACGCTCCACTCGCCCGAGCGCTTCGTGATCGACATCGCCCACCCGATCGGCTGCCGGGCCTGAGACGGCAGCGCGGCGGGGCCGCCCCGAAGGGCGGCCCCGCCCTCGTACGCCGCGCGTCCGCGGTCAGTCCCCGGTGCGGCCGGCCTCCACGTACACGGTCGCGCCGGTCCTGCGGGCCCGGTCGATCTCGGCGAGGCGCGCGAACTCCGCCGGTTCCATCTCACGCTCCCACTCGTCCAGGGTGCGGAGGCTGTACTCGCTGTGCTCGCCCGGGTCGAGGACGACGGCGGCGATCTGCTCGTCGGTCAGTTCCCCGCCGTCGAAGATGAAACCGATGTGGTTGGCCGGCCAGTCCTCGCCCCGGTCGGTGACGAAGTGGGTGCCGAGGAGCCGCGGTTCCCCCGTGAAGATCATCCCGGTCTCCTCGCGACACTCCCGTACCGCCGTCTCCCAGGGGGTCTCCCCCGGGTCCATGTGCCCGCCGGGCCACTGCCACCGCTCGGAGCGGTCACTGGCGCGCAGCTGGAACGGGCGGCCGGTGGTGTCCGTGAAGTAGAGGCAGGCGTACGCCGTCGCTCTCGGGAGGGTCGCGATGTACTCGACGGGCGGCAGCCAGGTGTTCTCCATGGGCGGCTCTCTCTCGACGCGCTGATGGGACCGCCTCCATCCAAGCGGTCCGGGTGACGGCGCCCGGCCGCTCGCGTGCGGATCCACCGGATCGTGTGATCGTTCCGGCCGCCGCCCCGGCCCGGTCAGCCGGTGGAGACCAGACCCGCCTCGTACGCGATGATCACCAGTTGCACCCGGTCACGGGCGTCGAGCTTGGCCAGCAGCCGGGTGACGTAGGTCTTCGCGGTGGCGATGCTGATGTGGAGCGCGGCCGCGACCTCCGCGTTGGAGAGGCCCCGTCCGACGAGGGTGAGGACCTCGCGCTCGCGGTCGGTGATGCCCTCGGCCCGGCGTCGCGGTGCTGCGGTGGCACGAGGGCGGCCGGTGAACTCCTTGATGAGGCGGCGGGTGACGCTGGGCGCGATGAGGGCGTCGCCGGAGGCGACGACGCGGACGGCGGAGAGGATGTCGTCGAGGGCCATGTCCTTGACGAGGAATCCGGACGCGCCCGCGTGGAGGGCCCCGTAGACGTGGTCGTCGTCGTCGAAGGTCGTGAGGACGACGACCCGGGCGCCGGTGGTGCCGGCGGTGATGATCCGGGTGGCCTCGATGCCGTCGGTGCCGGGCATGCGCAGGTCCATGACGACGACGTCGGCGCCGGTCTCCTCGACGAGGCGGACGGCCTCGGCGCCGTTCGCGGCCTCGCCGACCACGACGAGGTCCGCCGTGTCGGTGATGACCATGCGGAGCGCGGTCCTCACCAGGGGCTGGTCGTCGGCGAGGACGACCCGGACCGGCTGCTCGACGGTGGTGTGGCTCATCGGCTGGTGGCTCCTGTGGGCAGGGGAAGGCGGGCGGTGACGCGGAAGCCGCCCCCGGGGCGGGGGCCCGCGCCGAACTCTCCGTGCAGCACCGCGACGCGCTCCCGCATCCCGGTCAGGCCGTACCCGGAGCCCGGGCCGGCGCTCGCGCGCGCGTGGCCGGTGACGGGGCCGCGGTCCTCGACGGTGACGGTGAGGGACGCGGGGTCGCGGTGGTCGACGGTGACCGTGCAGGAGTCGGCGCCGGAGTGCCGTACGACGTTGGTGACGGACTCCTGGACGATCCGGAAGGCGGAGAGGTCGATGTCCGGGGGCAGCGGGCCCGGGTCTCCGACCCTGCGGACCGCGACCCGGACGCCGGCGTTGCCGGTGAGTGCGGCGAGCCGGTCGAGGGCGGCGAGGCCGGGCATCTCGGGGAGTCCCCGGAGTTCGGCTTCGGAGCGGGCGTCGGGGTGCGACTCGCCCCGGCCCTCCGGCTCCGTCTCCGTGTCCGCCGTGCGCAGCGCGCCGATCATCCGGCGCAGGCCGGCCAAAGTCTCGCGGCTCGCCGTCTCGATCTCGGTGAGGGCCTGCCGGGCGGCCTCGGGCTGGGTCGCGATGACCCGCCGGGCCGCGCCGGCCTGGAGGGCGACGATGCCGATGCTGTGGGCGACGGAGTCGTGCATCTCGCGGGCGATCCTGAGGCGTTCGCGGGTGACGGCCTGCTCGGCGGCCTGGGTGCGGCTCCGTTCCGCGAACTCCCGGGCCTGCCCTTCCGAGCGGCCGAGGAGCCAGGCCACGAGGGCGATCAGGGCGACGGCCAGGGCGGCCGTGGTGCCGGCGCTCCAGCCGGCGAGCAGACGGACCGCCACGTAGACGACGAGCAGGCCGAGGGCGAGCAGGAGCGCCCGCCAGGCCTCGCGGCGGGGGCGGGCGGCGGCGATGGCGTAGAGGGCGACGTCGACCGCGAGGTACTGGGCGACGGGGATGGCGGTGACGCCGAGTGGGGTGGACGCGACGACCGAGGCGACCAGGAGGTAGTTGAGCGCGGCGGTCGGGCGGCGGGCGAGGAGGGCGCCGGCGCGCAGGGTGAGGAGGGTGCCGACGGCCAGCATGGCGAGGCCGTCCCAGCGCAGGATGACGAAGCCGGGCAGGACGTCCGGCCCTTCCTGGCCGGGCACCCGGATCCGGAGCAGGGCGGTGAAGGCGATGCCCGCGCCCCAGGCGACGGCGGCCCACCCGCCGGGTGTGACCCGCTTGAAGAACGGTGCTGACGGGGTGACGGACATGCGGTGATCGTAAACGGCGGGCCCCGCCGCGGGCATCGGCCCCAGGGTGTACGACCTGGGGTGACACGGCCGCCGCCGATTGTCGGTGCTGGTCCGATGCCCGGCGCGGGGCCCGGACGGCACGGTGGTGCCCATGATCGAAGTCAGGGAACTCACCAAGCGCTACGGCGCCACGACCGCCGTCGACGCGCTCACCTTCACCGTGCGGCCGGGCCGGGTCACCGGATTCCTCGGCCCCAACGGCTCCGGCAAGAGCACCACTCTGCGGATGGTCCTGGGCCTGCACACGCCGACGAGCGGTTCGGTGACGGTCGACGGCCGGCCGTTCAGGGACCGGCCGCGCGGCCTGCGGCACGTCGGCGCGCTCCTCGACGCCGGCGACGCGCACGGGGGCCGCACCGCACGGGCGCACCTGGCGGTCCTGGCGCGCGGCAACCGTGTCCCGCTCACCCGGGTCGACGAGGTCCTGGAGGAGGTCGGGTTGGCGGGGGCGGCCAAGCGCCGGATCGCCGGGTACTCGCTGGGCATGCGGCAGCGGCTCGGCATCGCCGGCGCGCTGCTCGGCGACCCGCCGGTGCTGCTGTTCGACGAGCCGCTGAACGGCCTCGACCCGGAGGGCGTGAAGTGGGTGCGGGGCCTGTTCAAGCGGCTGGCCGCGGAGGGCCGCACGGTCTTCGTGTCGAGTCATCTGATGACGGAGATGGAGCACACGGCGGACGAGCTGGTGGTCATCGGCCGGGGCGCGCTGATCGCGGCGGAGAGCCTGGCGGAGTTCGCCTCGCGGGGCAGGCGCCTGAGCGTGACGGTCGGCTCGCCGGACCGGGCCGCACTGGCGGCGATGCTGCTCGGGGAAGGGGCGGAGGTCGAGGACGAGGCCGGACTCCTGACGGTGACCGGGCTCTCGGCGGCCCGCATCGGCGAACTGGCCCTGGAGCACCGGTTGCCGCTCGATCAGCTCACCACCCGTACGGCCTCCCTGGAGGAGGCGTTCATGGAACTGACCGCCGACAGCGTCGAGTACCTGGCGGGAGACGCCCGATGACGACCCTCGATCCTGCCGTGGCCCCCGCGGTGGAGCCCCGCGCCCGTTTCCGTGACCTGGTGGCGTCGGAGTGGCTGAAGCTGTGGTCGCTGCGGTCGACGGGCTGGTCCCTGCTGCTCGGCACCCTCGCCGTGGTCGCCTTCAACCTCGGCACCGCCTGGGACCACTACCGCTACTGGCTCCAGTACGACGAGGCGAGCCGGGCCGAGTTCATTGCGAACGACATGGCGTTGTGGGACGCCTTCTCGTACAACGCGGCGCTGGTCCTGGTCCTCGGGTCGGCCGCCATGGGTGCGGTCGCGGTGGTCGGCGAGTACGGCAGCGGGATGATCCGTACGACGTTCACGGCGGTGCCGGCCCGGGGCTCGGTCATGGCGGCGAAGGCGCTGGTCGTGACGGCGACTCAGACCGGCTTCGGGGCGGTGGTGGCGGGCGCTTCGTTCTGGTCGACGCAGGCCGTGCTGTCGACCCGGGACATCGGGCTGCCGATCACCCACCCGGGAGCGGCGCGCATCGTCGCGGCCTCGGCCCTCCTCGCCCCGGTGTGCGCGGTGGCCGGGATGGCACTCGGCGCGCTGTTGCGCAAGAGCGCGCTCTCGATCGTCGCCGCGGTGGTCCTGCTCCTGCTGCTGCCGGCGGTGCTCTCCGACCGGCGCCACCTGACCGCGGTGCTCGCGCACGCGACGCCGCTGCACGCCTGGCAGCGGCTCGCGGACGCGGGGCCCGCCGCCGAGCAGCTGTTCCCGTGGTCGGCGGGCGGAGCGTGGCTGGTGTACGCGCTGTGGGCGCTGGGCGGGGCCGCGGTGACGGTCCTCGCCGTGCGGAGCCGGGACCAGTAGCGGGTCACAGGGGGCGTCGGAGCCGGCGGCGGACGAGGGATTCGTGGACGAGGCGCCCGACGAGGGCGCCTCCGTACACGACGAAGCCGACGCCGACGAGCCAGGACTGGAGGACGAGGACGGTGCCGAACTGTCCGTACGTCACCGCGTTCGACGCGATGAGCGGGGAGAAGACGAGCTGCGAGAAGACCCGCAGCCCGAGGAGGCCGAGGGCGGTGAGGGCGGCTCCGGGCGCGAGGGCGCGCCAGCGGATGCGGCCGCAGAGCAGGAACCGCTGGGACCACCAGAAGAAGACGAAGGTGCCGACCAGGTCGCCGAGGGCGACGACGGTGGTGACGCCGGCGGGGGCGTTCTCGGGCGCGGGGAAGGCGACGAAGAGGAGCAGCGACGCGACGAGGACGGCGAGCCAGACGACGTGGCGCCACATGGTGTGCCAGCGGGCCGTGGGGAGGTCCCAGGCCCGCTCGTACCCGGTCTGCACGGCGGATCCGAAGGTGACGCCGAAGGCGGCGAGGGCGGCGAGGCCGAAGGCGGTGGTGCGTTGGAGGGCTTGGCCCGGCTGGCCGAAGAGCCGCTCGACCTCCTCCTGTGAGACCTCGGAGACGCCGAGGCCCTGGACCAGCCAACGGGCGAAGCCCTGGCCGCTGGCGAGGTCGGCGGCGGCCACGACGATCAGGAGGGGCACGAGGGTGAGCAGGCTGAGCGCCGCGAAGCCCATGGCGCGGTGCATGAGCTCCATGGCGCGGCCGCGGTTCCAGGCGAGCCCGACGGGCGAGGCCGAGACGCGTGCGTGGAGCCGCTGGAACCAGTGGCCGTTCTCGGTGGGGGCACCGTCGTGCGGCGGACCGGGAAGGGAGGGCATGCCTCGTCAGGTACCCGGACAGGCGGGCGGGCCATCGCGGGGTGCCGCCGAACGGGTGGTGGGGGTGGGCGGGGTGCCGGGGGGCCGGGGGGCGGGTGGCGGTCGGCAGCGGCGGTCTGGCGGCGGGAGCCGGGTGGTGGCAGTCAGCAGCGGCCGATGCCGATGGTCGGCGGCGGCCGGTCGCGGTGAGCGGCGGCCGGGTAGCGGGTGCCGGGCGGTGGCGGCGGTCGGGCCGCGTTAGCCGGGTGGTGGCGGTCGGTCCGCGGGGACCCGGGTGGCGGGAACCCGGTCGCGGTTCGAGAGGCCTCGCGCGACTTCGGGGCGTCAGCCGGTGCGGCGGGGGCGGGCGGCCGGGCCCGGGCGGACGGTGACGTCGCGGGGCGCGAGGACGGCCCGCTCGTCGCCCTCGCACTGGACGACGACACGGACCGGGGAGCCGCAGCCGCCGCCGTGCCGGATGTCGAGGACGGGGCCGTCGGGCTCGGCGGCGTGGGTGTCGCCCCACTGCTTGAGGGCGAGGAGCACGGGCCAGAGGTCGACGCCCTTGCGGGTGAGCCGGTACTCGTGGCGGGTGCGGGCGCCGGGTTCGCGGTAGGGCTCACTGCGCAGGACGCCGGCGGCGACGAGCTTGCGGAGGCGGTCGGCGAGGACCGCCTCGGACAGGCCGAGGTGCTGGCGGAACTCGTCGTAGCGACGGACGCCGTTGAACGCCTCGCGCAGGATCAGCAGGCTCCACTTCTCGCCCACGACGTCCAGGGTGCGGCGGACCGGGCAGTTCTCCGTATCCGTCTCCAGCCAGTTCATCCGCCCACTGTAGCCACCTGGCTCTGCCGTTGACAGTCAGCGGACGGCACGGCTAGCTTCGCTGTAGAAAGTCAGCCAGTGAGCGGAGTGGAGTGGTGATGGGGCGGTCACGGACGGTCGAGTGGGAGGACGCCGGGGCCACCGCGCGCGCCGCGATGTCGATGGCGGGCATCGACTTCCTGCGGGAGATGATCGCGGGCCGCCTGCCAGGACCGCCGATCGCCGCCCTCCTCGGCTTCACCCTGGAGGAGGTCGAGCCGGGCCGCGCGGTGTTCGCGCTCGAACCGGGCGAGGAGCACTACAACCCGATCGGCAGCGTGCACGGCGGCGTGTACGCGACGCTGCTCGACTCGGCCGCCGGCTGCGCGGTGCACACCACGCTCCCGCAGGGCATGGCGTACACCTCGCTCGACCTCGCGACCCGCTTCCTCCGCCCGATCACGATGGACACGGGCAAGATCCGGGCCGTCGGCACGGTGATCTCCCAGGGACGCCGCACGGCGCTCGCGGAAGCGGGCCTGTACGACGCCGAGGACCGGCTCCTCGGTCACGCGACGAGCACGTGCATGCTCTTCCCGATCCCGACGTAGGAGCTCGAACCGGTTGCCGTCGGGCCCGGGGCGGCCCGACGGGTCAGCGGGTGCCGAGGACCGGGAGGGTGCGGGTGCAGCCGTCCGGGGCGACGTCGGGGATGCCGTTGGCCTGGAGGGCGGCGCTGACCAGGGTGGCGAGCAGGTCGATGTCCGACCCCATGTCCAGACGGACCGTCACCCAGCCCGATCCGGCGCGCAGGCGCACCGCGCTCGACCCGAGGAGGGCCGGGCGCAGTTTGGCGATCATGGCGCGGGTGAGATGGACGTCGGCCTCGTGCTCACCGTGGAAGTGGACGATCTCCTGCGTCGCGGTGCCCAGTCCGACCTCGGCGCCGCAATGGGCGCGGCCGGGGGTCAGCGAGGGCCAGCTCATCAGACGTTCACTGGCATGCCTGGCCGTGTTCATACGAGGAGCGTGCACGGCCCCGGAGCCGTGCACAAGCGTCCTGCGGGAAGAATCCCGCCCAAGCGTGAAACAGGTCCCCGACGAAGGTGGTGTGACCGTGCGTCACCGCGATTCGTGGGGAGGGGATGACCCTGTGTCACGAAGTGGGGTGTGCGCGGACGCGGGCCGCGAGAACGGCGACGTCGTCCTCCGCCCCGTGCGCGCCGAGGCCGCGGAGGACCTCGTCGACGACCTCCCGGGGGCCGGATCCGGCGGGGAGCCGGAGGGCGGCGAGACGGGCGAGGGAGACGTCGATGTCCTCACCGCGGCGCTCGACGAGGCCGTCGGTGAAGATCAGCAGGGTCTCGGCCGGGGTGAGCGAGCACGTCGTGGGTTCGTAGCCGCCGACGCCGGTGCCGAGCGGCGGGCCCACCGGGAGGTCGACGAGCCGGGCGGAGCCGTCCGCGGCGAAGACGACGGGCGGCAGGTGTCCCGCGCTGGCGAAGGTCGCGCTGCCGCGGGCCGGGTCCACCCGGACGAGCAGGCACGTGGCGGGTCGCCGGCCTTCGTCCTCGGCGACCACGGAGTCGAGGTGCCGCAGTACCCGGTGCGGCGGCAGGTCCGTCGCGGCGACCTCGCGGAGCGCCGTGCGGTAGGCGTTCATGTCCACGGCCGCCGCCAGTCCGTGCCCCATCACGTCGCCCACGACGAGGAGGGTCCTGCCGAAGTGGAGGCGTACGGTCTCGAACCAGTCGCCGCCCACCAGGGTCCGGGCCCCGGCGGGCAGGTAGCCGCCCGCGATCTCCAGGTTCGGGTGCGGACTGCCCGGCTCGGCGACGAGCGCGCGCTGCAGGTGCAGGGCGGTGTCCTCGGTCGCGGCGAGCCGGCGGGCGTGGCCGAGGTGCCGGGCCGCGAGCCGGGCGACGTGGCGGAGCAGCGCCGCCTCGTCCGCGGAGAACGCGCCGGGGCCGGCACGGGTGGCGGTGACCGTCCCGAGCGGCTCCTCGTCGTGGACGGCGAGCGGTACGGAAAGGCTGTGGCCGGGTGTTCCGGTGGCCTCGGTGGCTCCGGCATCGTCGGCTGCGGCGGCGGCGCCCGCGGTCGCCCCGCCCGCGGATGTCGCGCCCGGTGGCGTGACGGCACCCGCCGCGACGGTGCCTCCCATGACGGCGCCCGCCGGGAAGTCGGCCCCGCCCGGGGCCGCGTCGCCCGGCCGCGGTGTTCCCGCCGCCGGTTCGGCGAGGACGTCGACCGTGGCGGAGGCGCCGGCGAGGTGGCGGGCGAGGAAGGACGCGAGCTCGCGGCAGGTGGTCGTCTCGTCGAGCGTCGTACCGATCTCGCCGATCGCCTGTTCGAGAGCCCGCACCCTGGTCACGAGGGCTTCGTCCCGTTCCGCCACGACACCTCCACCGCCCGCGCGGTCCCCCGGGCGGCGCACCCGGTCTCCCCATTGCACCAGCGGGTCGCGCCCCGCGCCTGGCGCGGAGCCGGTGCGGGACGGTTGTGCGGCGGTGCTCGATCTGATCAAGTACGACTGATGCTACTGGCCGGTATGCCATTCCGCTCCCCGGGGGGACAGCCATGACCACCGCCACGACGACCGGATTCTTCACCTCCGTCGACGACGTCTCCGATCGGCTCGCCACCACCGGCTATCTCGCGTCGCCGGCCGTCGCCACCACCGTGTTCCTCGCCGACCGGCTCGGCAAGCCGCTGCTCGTGGAGGGCCCGGCCGGGGTCGGCAAGACGGAACTCGCCAAGGCGGTAACGGCGGTGACGGGGGCGCGCCTCGTGCGGCTGCAGTGCTACGAGGGCGTCGACGAGTCCCGCGCCCTCTACGAGTGGAACCACGCCAAGCAGCTGCTGCGGATCACGGCGGGGCGGGGCGAGTCCTGGGACGAGACGCGGACGGACATCTTCGGCGAGGAGTTCCTGCTCCCCCGGCCGCTGCTCACCGCGATCCGGTCCGAGGAGCCGACGGTGCTCCTGATCGACGAGACCGACAAGGCCGACGTCGAGGTGGAGGGCCTGCTCCTGGAAGTGCTCGGCGACTTCCAGGTGACCGTCCCGGAGCTCGGCACCATCACGGCGACGCGGCGGCCGTTCACCGTCCTCACCTCGAACGCGAGCCGCGAGCTGTCCGAGGCGCTCCGGCGGCGCTGTCTCTTCCTCCACATCGGCTTCCCCGAGGAGGAGCTGGAGCGCCGGATCGTCGCCCTCAAGGTGCCGGGCCTCGATTCCGCGCTCGCCACGTCCGTCGTACGGGTCGTGGGGGCGCTGCGGGCGATGGACCTGCGGAAGGTGCCGTCGGTGTCGGAGACGATCGACTGGGCCCGCACGCTGCTCGCGCTCGGCGCGGACCGGCTGGACGAGCGGGTCGTCCGGGAGACCCTGGGCGTCCTCCTGAAGCACCAGGAGGACATCGTGAAGGCGGCGGCCAAGCTCGACCTGGGCGCGGTGTGAGCACGGCGGCCTCGGCCGGAGGGACGGCGGAACGCCTCACCGGTCTCGTGGCGGCGCTGCGCGCGCACGGGTTCGGGATCGGGACGGGCGAGACGGTCGACGCGGGGCACGCGCTCGCGGCGGTCGGCTTCACGGACCGGGAGCGGGTCCGTGAGGCGCTGGCGGCGACGCTGCTCCACGGCGTGCTCCAGCGCGCGGTGTTCGACCGGGTCTTCGACCTGTACTTCCCGCTCGGTGGCGGTGCCCCCGGGGCGCCGGAGGCGTACGGGGACTCCCCGGCGGATCTCGCGGCGCTGCGGGACCGGCTCGCCGAGGCCCTGGCCGCCGACGACGGCGCCGCCCTCGACCGGCTCGCGGCCGAGGCGGTGGGTGGTTTCGGGGGGTTCGGTTCCGGGCCCGAGTCGGACGGCTGGTCCTCGTACCAGACGCTGTCCCGGCTGCGTCCCGAGACGCTGCTCGCCGGGGTGCGCGACCGGGTGCGGGCGGCGGGGGCGGCGGACCCCGGGTTCGCCGACCGGTTGCTCGAGGACGAGATCCGGCGGCGGATCGAGGCCTTCCGGGAGCGGGTGCGGACCGAGGCGCGGCGGCGGGTCGCGGAGCGGCAGGGCCGCGACCGGGTCGCGCGGCGGGCGGTCGCGGGCACGGCGGACCGCGTGGACTTCCTGCTGGCCGGGCGGGAGCAGCTGGACGAGCTGCGGCGGACGGTACGGCCGCTCGCGCGGAAGCTGGCCACCCGGCTCGCGGCCCGGCGGCGGCGCGCGGCGCGGGGTGAGATCGATCTGCGGCGGACGTTGCGCGGCTCGCTGTCGACGGGTGGCGTGCCGGTGCGGCCCGTGCTGCGGCGGCGCCGACCCCGGCGGCCCGAGCTGGTCCTGCTGTGCGACGTATCGGGGTCGGTGGCGGGCTTCGCCCAGTTCACGATGCTTCTGGTGCAGGCGTTGCACGACCAGTTCAGCCGGGTGCGGGTCTTCGCCTTCGTCAACCGGGTGGACGAGGTGACGGATCTGATCGCCCGGGGCGCGGCCGACCCCGCCGCACTCGGCGACCGGATCCTCGCCGAGGCGCGGTTGACCGGCTGGCACGGCCAGAGCGACTACGGCACGTCGCTCGGCGAGTTCGCCGAGCGGTACGCGGAGGCCGTCGGCCCCCGCACGGTGGTCTTCGTCCTCGGCGACGCCCGCACCAACGGCGCCGATCCCAACCTGGCGGCGCTCCGGAGCGTCGCCGACCGTGCCCGCCGGGTCCACTGGCTCAACCCCGAGCAGCCGTCGCTGTGGGGCACGGGCGACTCGGTGGCCCCGGCCTACGCCGGTCTCGTCGAGATGCGCCCGTGCCGCAACGTCCACCAGCTTGGCTCCCTGATCAGCCGCCTGCTGCCGGTCTGACGGGGTACGCGCGCGTGGCGGCGGGGCCGCGCGCCGCACCCCCGCCTCTGCCCGGTTGTACGAATGCCGGACAGGCGAACTAGCGTGGCCTCCATGGAACTTTTGGGAGAGATCACGGCCGACCGTCCCCTGCTCGTCGTCGCGGTCAAGGAGGAGGCGCAGTTCCTCGACACGGACCTGCCCGTCCTGCTGACCGGCATGGGCAAGGTGAACGCGGCGACCGCGCTCGCGACCGCGCTGGGCCGCGGGCCGCGGCCCTCCGGGATCGTGAACCTGGGGACGGCCGGGGCGCTGCGATCCGGCTGGATCGGGACGCACGTCGTCGGCACCGTGGTGCAGCACGACCTCGACGGTGAGCTGCTCGCCACCCTGACCGGCGAGACCTACGGGGCGCCCCTCACGCTGCCGGACGGCGGCGACGTGGTGCTCGCCACCGGCGACGCGTTCATCGCCGACGAGGCCGCCCGCGTCCGGCTCGCGGAGCGGGCGGCGCTGGTCGACATGGAGGGGTACGCGCTCGCCACGGCCGCCGCGCTCGCCGGCGTGCCGCTGCGCATCGTGAAGCACGTCAGCGACGAGGCCGGTGACGGCGCCGCCCGCAGCTGGCGCGAGTCGGTCGCCGAGTGCGCGCGGGCGCTGGCGGACTGGGCGGAGGCGAACACCCCGTACCGCTCCTGAGTCGGCGGGCGAGCCGCGCCTGCCGCCCCCGGGTCCCGTGGACGTCCCCGGTGTCGCTCCCGCGCGCCGGGGACGTCCCGTGTCGCCTCCCCCGCCGGTTCAGGGGCGCTGGAAGTGGACCTCCGGGTTCTCCGGCGACGGGCCGTCGAGGACGGGGCGCGGGAGTCCGCGCAGGTGCCGGTCGAAGAAGGCGGCCACGTACGTCCGGGTGACGGCGACGGCCCGGTCGGTGGGCAGCGGGGACTGGGGCAGGCCGAAGTGACGTGCGATCACGGGCCCGTCGGAGAAGGTGAAGTGCTCTGATCCGGCCACCGTGATCCAGCGCTTCCACCCGTCGAGCGCCGTCCACGTACGGTCCCAGGTGGTGTCGGTCCCTCCGGGCAGGTGCATGCCGTCGTGGGTGCCGAGCATCATGAACGGCCGGCCCCGCAGACCCTCCGCCGGAAGGTCCTCCCAGAACGCGCCGTCCATGTTCACACCGGCGTCGACGCGCGGATCGGCGACCATCGCGGTGGCCGCGCTCGCCCCGCCGATGGAGTGGCCGGCCATCCCGACCCGGCTCGCGTCGATGACGTCGGCGTACCGCCAGGCCGGCCGCGGCCCGGTGAGCCTGTCCAGGACGTACCGCATGTCGGCGGCGCGGGTCGCGGTCACGACACCTGCGTGCACCCCGCCCCCGTCGAGGGCCGTGCAGGCGACGCAGGTGAGGGTCCGGCCGCCCGGGAGGCTGATCCCGTACGACTCGTAGGCGTGGTCGACGGAGGCGACGACGTAGCCGCGGGAGGCGAGGTCCTCGGCGAGGTGGGTGAGCGTCCAGCGCGAGACCCCGAAGCCCGGCGAGAGCAGGACCAGGGGGCGCCGGCCGGCGGCCGGGCGGACGTCGGTCCTGCTGTGGGTGCGCGTCCTGGCCAGCAGGTCGCCGGAGACGCCCGGCCCGAGCTGCGCGGCGAGCAGCCGCGCCTCCTCCCGGGTCGCGTACGGGGCCGGCTTCCCGCCGCCGGAGCGCGCGGCCGGGTAGTGGAGCGTGACCATGAGGGCCCGCCCGTCGGCGGTGGGCACCCAGGGGTCGGTGCGGGACCGGTCGACCAGCGGCAGGACCGAACTGCCGACGGCGTACGGACCGGAGGGCACCGGGAGGGCCGCGGCCCGGACCGGCTGCGTGGCTACTGATGAGGCCGTGGTGTCGGGGCCGGCGGCCGCGGTGGCCACTCCGGCGGGTAAGGCGAGGGCGCAGGCGAGGACGGCGGCCGCGGCCGCCCGGGTGATGCGGATTCGGGTCATGCGGGCACGGTAGGCGGGGCGGACGGGCCGGCGCGTCCGCCCACGGGTGCACGTCGGATCAGACCGGAGTCTGAGTCGAGATCCGGCCCCGAAGGTCACCGGGCGTCCGCCGAAGCCTCCCCCGGCGCCGGAGTCCAGGGAGGTCAGCCGACTCCCGGGCCCCCGCCTCGGAGACCGCAGAGGCCCGCTGACTCCCAGGCCCCCCGGCCCCGGAGTCCACCGGGCGTCCGCAACGGCCCTCCCCCGTCTCAGAGTCCACCGGGCGCCCCCCATCTACTCTCCCCCGGCCCGGTCCTGACGTCCCGATGTGCGCCCCGGCCCGGAGACGGGACCCGGACCGCCGGGCGGACCTTGACAGTTCGGAAGGCGGCCTGCCTATGGTGAGGCGACCCCGTTCGCGCCCGGACGGGTCCATCACCGGGGGGAGGCGCACGTGGTCGCAGTGATCACCGCGTCGCCGCACGCCCCCGCCCGGGGCGGTGCCCGGCTGGTCTGCCGCCGGCACGTCGACTTCTGCCGTACCGCCTCGGCCATCTGTCCTTCCTCCCGCGCCTGACCCCGCTCCGCGTGGGTCCGCGCGTCCCGTGACGTCCCGTCCGCCCGACCTCCGGCAGCCGTGCCCCGCGCCGCTGCCGCGCCGTCGCGCGCCCCTGACTTCCGGAGGACTCCCATGCCCCGCCCTGCCCTGCGCCTGGCCGTCGAGATCGACGGCGAAGGTGCCCATCCCTCCGCGTGGCGCCGTGCCGCGCACGCTCCCGGCGATCTGCTGAGCCCTCGGCGGCTCGCCCGGGTCGCGGCCGTCGCCGAGAACGCCGGGTTCACCCTGGTCACGCTCGACGACTCGATCCTGCCGCCGGATTCCGGCGACGGCACCGGCCCCGTGGGCCGGATCGGCGCCGTGGAACGGGCCGCGTTCGTGGCCGCGTCGACGAGCGTCCTCGGCGTGGCGCCGGTGCTGGCGACGACGTACGCGGAGCCGTTCCACGTCTCCTCGCAGCTGGCCTCGCTCGACCACGTCTCGGCCGGCCGGGCCGGGTGGGTCGTGGGAGTCGAGGAGGATCCCCGGGCGGCCCGCGCCTGGGGCCGGCCCGAGGTCGACGGCGCCGATGCCCTGGCACGCGAGGCCCACGACGGTCTGCGGGTCGTGCGGGACCTGTGGGACTCGTGGGAGGACGACGCGGTGATCCGGTCCGTGGCCACGAGCCGCTATCTCGACCGCTCCCGGCTCCACGCCATCGACTTCGCGGGCGAGACGTACTCCGTGAAGGGCCCGTCGATCGTGCCGCGGCCGCCGCAGGGACGTCCCGTGGTCCTGGCCCGCCGGGGCGTGGTCCCGGCCGGGCTGACCGACGTGGCCCTGGTCGGCGGAACCACCGCGGCCGAGGTGGGCGCGGCCGCGGGCGCCGCCGGCGCGCCGCTCGCCTTCGCGGAGATCGAGGTGGCCCTGGACACTCCGCGCGAGACGGCGGGGGAACGGATCGCCGACCTGGAGCGGTCCGCCCCGTGGGGCGCGCACCCGGACCGGTTGCGGTACGCAGGACCGGCCGCCGGTCTGGTGGCGCTCCTCGCGGAGCTCGCCGCCCACGTCGACGGCGTACGGCTCCATCCGCTCGTCCTCGACGAGGACCTGGCGGTGCTCTCCCGGCTGGTCCTGCCCGAGCTGTTCGTCCGGCGGATCGCCGCCAGGCCGCTGCCGGGCACGACCCTGCGCGCCTCCCTGGGCCTCCCCCGGCCCCTCAGCCGCTTCACGACCGACGGCGCCGCCGCGCTCGTCCCGGAGGAGACCCGATGACCCGCGCCGACCGCGAAGACGTCCCCCGCCCCGACGCCCGGCTGCACTTCGGGGTGTTCTTCCAGGGGGTCAACCACTGGACGATCTGGTCGGACCCCTCCAGCGGATCCCAGATCGACCCGGCCTCCTTCCTCCGCGTGGCGCGGACCGCCGAACGCGGCCTCTTCGACGCCTTCTTCCTCGGGGACGGTCTGCGGCTCCGCGAGTCCGGCGGCGGCGGCATCCACGAACTCGACGTGGCGGGCCGCCCCGACTCGATCACCCAACTGGCGGCGCTCGCCGCCGCGACCGAGCGAATCGGGCTCGTCTCCACGTCGAACACCACGTTCAACGAGCCGGGCGACCTCGCCCGCCGGCTCGCCGGGCTCGATCTGCTCTCCGGCGGCCGGGCCGGCTGGAACGTGGTGACCACGCACAACGCCTGGACGGGGGAGAACTTCCGGCGCGGCGGCTTCCTCGACCACGCCGACCGCTACCGGCGCGCCGAGGACTTCCTGACCGTCGCGCGCGCCGTCTGGAACGGCTGGGCCGACGGTGCCGTGGCGGAGTCCGCCGACGCGCGTTCCTGGTCGGTGCCGGGCGCGGTGGAAGGCGTACGGTCGCGGGGAGCGCACTTCGACGTCGACCTCGCGCCGACCCTGCCGCGCAGCGCCCAGGGCCATCCGGTGATCTTCCAGGCGGGCGACTCCGGGGAGGGCCGGGACTTCGCGGCGCGCCACGCGGACGTGATCTTCTCGGCGCACGGGACGGACTTCGACGACGCCCTGGCCTTCGCCGACGACGTCCGCGGGCGGCTGCGGGCCGCGGGCCGTCCCGAGGACGCGCTGCGCATCCTGCCGGGTACGGAGATCGTCATCGGGGCGACCGAGAAGGAGGCGGAGGAGAAGGCCCGCTGGGTGCGGCTGGAACAGGTCACGCCCGCGGTGGCCCTCGGCATCGCGAGCCGGCTGTGGGGCTTCGACCTGTCGGGCCGGGACGCCGACGGGCCGCTGCCCGCCGAGGATCCTGTGGCCGCCCGGGACACCGGGAAGTTCGGCACCCGATGGGTGGAGGACCCCCGGGCGGAAGTGGCGGAATGGCGCGCGAAGGCCGGGGCCAACGGCTGGTCGCTGCGCGAGACCGTGATCGAGCTCGGTCCGCAGCGCGGGCACGTCGGCACCCCGGCCGGACTCGCGGAGAAGTTCGCCCGCTTCGCCCGGCACGGCGCCGTCGACGGCTTCAACATCTCGCCGTACCTGGTGCCGGACGGGCTCGACGACATCGTCGACCTCCTCGTGCCCGAGCTCCAGGAGCGGGGCGTGTACCGGACCGCGTACACGGGGACGACGCTCCGGGAGCACCTGGGGCTCGCGCCGGTGGCGTGACGCGCCGGTGGGGCGCCCACCCGGCCGGTGCGCGCCCCACCTTCCGTACGGCCTCCCGGGGTCAGCCCAGCGCACAGATCCCGGAAGCGGACGCGAGCGACACAAGCCGCCCCTGAGCCGATGTTTGGGGACTCCTGGGACAGGGGCAGCCGGACTCCGGGGACGGGTCGGAGAGCAGCCGGACTCCGGCGACGGGCCGGAGGGCAGCCGGACTCCGGGGACGGGTCGGGGACGGTCGGATTCCAGGGATGGGGCCGGGCGGTCAGCCGGGCTGCGGCGCGCGGGCGACGAGCAGGGCGGCCACGTCGTCGTCGAGGCCGTCGGCGCCGTAGGCGGCGAGATCCCGGTGCAGGAGTCCGGGCACGTCACCGGCGGGTTCCCGCACCCAGCCGCGCATGCGCGTCTCCAGCGGGTAGAAGGTGCCGGCCCGGTCACGGGTCTCGCTGACGCCGTCGGTGTAGAGCAGCAGCCGGTCCCCGGGGCCGAAGGGGACCTCCTCGATCCGGTGGTGGTTCTCGGCGAGTCCCGCGAGGTTGACCGGCAGCGAGGGGTCCGCGAAGGCGACCGGCGCGACCTCGTTCCCGTGCTGGAGCAGCGGGGCGGGGTGGCCGCAGCTGAGGAGCCGGGCGACGTCGCGGTCGTCGGGGAGTTCCACCAGGACGACGGTGGCGAAGCGTTCGGCGGCGTCGGAGTCGGGGTCCCAGCCGCCGTAGCGGGTGAGGCCGTCGTCGAGCCGGTCGGCGAGGGTGGCCAGGTCCGGGGCGTCGTTGACGGTGGCGCGGAAGGCGCCGAGCAGGACGGAGGCGGTCTCCACGGCGCCGAGACCCTTGCCCTGGACGTCCCCCAGCATGAGCCGCACGGCGCCCGGAACCCGTACGGCCTCGTAGAAGTCGCCGCCGATCCTGGCCTTGGCCGCGGCCGCGAGGTACAGCAGGCGCAGGTCGAAGCGCCCGAGGCGGTCCGGGAGCGGGCGCAGGACGACCCGCTGCACGACCTCCGCCACGGCGGTGACCTCGCGCAGATCCCGTTCGTAGCGCATCCGGACGCGGCTGACCCAGGCCGAGGCGGCGGTGACGGCGCCGAGGACGACCTCGCTGGCGAGCAGTTCGGACGCGGCCTCGTCCCGGCCGAAGGTGAGCAGCACGCGCACCGCCATGGTGAGCAGCCCGATGCCGATCGTCCCGCGCACGCTCCAGGTGACGGCGGCGAGCGCGGGCGCGGCGACCAGAAGCCGTTCGAAGCGCTCCTTGTCGGGGGTGAGGACGTCGGCGAGGGCCGTCAGACCCAGGACCAGGAAGGGGAGGGCGCGACCGAGGTTGAACTGGGTGCGCGCCGCGCCGGGAGGACGCCGGTGACCAGCAGCGGGCATCTCATGATCGTACGCAGGTCGGCTGTCCCGACCCGGGTGGCGTCGGCCCCCGGCGTGTCCCTTGATCCTCCCCGGGTCCCCTTCCCGGACGCCGCCGAAGGGGACGGTTCGTGGTTCCCGGCAGGGCGAGGGCGGCGAGGAGCGCGAGGGCGGCGACGGCGGCCAGGGCGGGCAGGGCGATCCCCCGGTCTGGGACGAATCCTCCCTGCGGGACGAGCGCGAGGAGGAGGGTCGCGAGGGCGACGCCGAACGCCGGGCCGATGTTCATCGCGGTCTGCTGGAGGCCGCCGGCGACTCCGGCGTGGGCCTCGGGCGCACGGTGTACGACGACGGAGGTCGCGGTGATCATCAGCGTGACGAACCCGGCGCCCAGGAGGGCGGAGGCGCCCCCGACGGCGGCGGCGCCGGACGTCGCGTCGAGCCGGGCGAGCAGCAGCACCCCGAGCGTGAGCAGCGCCGCACCGGCGGTCGCGGTGCGCCGGGGGCCGAAGCGGCGCTGGAGCGGTGGGCAGAGCGGGGCGCCGAGCACCATGAGGGCGGCGAGGGGCAGTACCCGCAGCGCGCAGTCGAGGGGGTCGAGCCGCTGGACGTCCTGGAGGAAGTACGTCGCCACGAAGAGTGAGCCGAAGAGGGCCGCCGAGGCGGCGAGGAGCGCGGCGAGACCGGCGACGACGGGCACGCTCCCGAGGAGTTCGGGGGCGAGCAGGGGTCGTGCGGTCCGCCGTTCGTGCCGTGCGAAGGCGATCCCTGCGGCCGCGCTCGCCAGGCACGCGATCAGGGCGGTTCCCGTCCCGGCGGGTCGCGCCGCGTCGACGAGCCCGTGGACGAGCAGGCCGAGGGAGGCGGCGAGGAGCAGGGCGCCCAGGGGGTCGAGCGAGGCGAGGCCGTCAGGTGTGGGCGCGGCCGGGCGTTCCGGCCGGTCCGGGGCCGGGCGCGGGTCCCCGGTGGTCAGGGCGACGAGGCCGATGGCGAGGGTCGGGGGCACGCCGAGGAGGAAGACGGAGCGCCAGCCGTACGCGGAGACCAGGGCGCCGCCGACGAGGGGACCGGCCGCCGCGGCGAGGCCGATGACGGCGGTGCGCACCGCGATCGGGGTGGGGAGCCGCTCGGGTGGGTAGGCCGTGCGCAGCATGCCGAGGGTGGCGGGTTGGAGGAACGCGCCGCACACGCCCTGGAGCACGCGCAGCAGGATCACCGCGCGGACTCCGGGCGCGAGGGCGATGCCGGTGGACGCGGCGGCGAAGCCGAGCGCGCCGACGGCGAAGACCCGGCGGTGGCCGTACCGGTCGCCGAGTCGGCCCGCGAAGACCAGCAGGCTCGCGACGGCCACGAGGTAGCCGGTGCTGGTCCACTGGACCTGGCCGACCTCGGCGTGCAGATCACGCTGGAGTGCCGGCTGGGCGACCGTCAGGACGGTCCCGTCGAGGGCGACGACGGCCGCACCGATGACGCTGCAGGCGAGGACGGGGGTGCGGGGCCGGGTCACGACGTCGGCTCCGCGGGGCCGAGGTGGGCGTCGAGGGCGGCCGCGAGGAAGGGCGCCGGGTCGTCGCCGCCGGTGGCGAGGGGGAGGCTGCCCCAGTGCCAGAGCTGGGCGATGCCGTGCAGGTTGGCCCAGAGCGCGCCGGCGACGACGGCGGCGTCCGCGTCGGGCCGGACGCGGGCGACGAGCCCGGTGAGGTGGGCGAAGAGCGGCAGGCTCGTCTCCCGCAGGCCCAGCCGGCCGCTCTCCAGGAGGTCGTGCCGGAACATCAGCTCGTACATGCCGCGCCGGGTCGCGGCGTAGTCCAGGTACACGCGGGCGAGCAGGGCGATCCGTTCGCGTGGCCCGGCGGTCTCCCGGTCCTCGGCGGTGACGCGGTCGGCGAGTTCGGCGAAGCCCTGGCGGGCGATGGCCGACAGGAGGTCGAGGTGGGTCGGGAAGTGGCGGCGGGGTGCCCCGTGGGAGACGCCGGCCCGGCGGGCGATCTCGCGCAGTGAGAGGGCCTGGGCCCCTTCGCCGTTCACCAGCTCGACGCCCGCCCGGACGAGCCGCCCGCGCAGCCCGGCCTCGGGGTCGGCCGTCCCGGGGTCGTCGTGTGTCCCTGCTTCGTCATCCATGGGGACTGTCTACCAAGATCGAGTAGACACTGTCTACTCGACCGCGCGCTCCCGTCCGTTACACTTGGTGCAGCGAAGGGGAGTAGCCCTGCGAACCGGTCGTCGACACACTGGAACCCCCGGGTTCCCGGTGACCGGGTCCGCGCACGACGCGGACGGGCGAGACCTTCGGCCAGGCAACAGCCGCGTCCGCGTTCCCGTGGGCGCGGTCCGTCATGCCGGGCCGAGTGGTCCTCCCGTCGCCCTCCGAGGCGCCGTACGAAGTCCATGGGCCCGGACCGAGCAGAGAGCCCCGGTATGCACCTCGACCCCTTGGCGATCCTCACCGCCTTCGGGCTGATCTTCCTCGCCGAGCTTCCCGACAAGACGATGTTCGCGTCGCTCGCCATGGGCACGCGCATGCGTCCGCTGCACGTGTGGATCGGCACCTCCACCGCCTTCCTGGCGCACGTCGCCATCGCCGTGGGGGCCGGCAGCCTGCTCGGGCTGCTCCCCGGCTGGTCCGTGAAGCTGGTCTCGGCCCTGATGTTCGGCTTCGGCGCCTTCATGCTGCTGCGCGGCGGGGGCGACGACGACGAGGCCGACGCGGGCGGCCGCGCGGTCACCGGCTTCTGGCCCGTCTTCTCGACCGCCTTCATGGCCGTCTTCATCAGCGAGTGGGGCGACCTGACGCAGATCACCACCGCCAACCTCGCGGCCACCAACGGCACCTGGTCGACGGCGATCGGCTCGCTCGCCGCCCTGATGAGCGTCTCCGCCCTCGCCCTGGTGGCGGGCCGCTTCATCGCCAAGTGTGTACCGCTCAAGACCGTGCAGCGCGTCGGCGGCGTCATCATGGCCGGCCTCGCGATCTGGTCCCTGACGGAGGTCTTCACCGGCTGACGCCCCGTCCGCCGTACGTCCGCCCCGCACCGGCGCCTCTCCCCCACGGAGGGGCGCCGTCGCGCGACTCCTTGATGAAGCAGTGAATCGCTGCTTCACTTCTTCCATGCCCTACCGACGCACCCCCGCCGTCCAAGCCCGGCTCGACGCCCAGCGCGTCGCGGTCGTCGACGCGGCGCTCGGGCTGCTTGCCGAGCAGGGCTACGCGGGCTGCACGATGGCGGCCGTCGCGGCCCGAGCCGGAATCGCCACGGGCAGCGTGTACCGGCACTTCCCGAGCAAGGCCGAGCTCGCCGTCGAGCTCTTCCGCACCGTGGTGCGCCGGGAGGTCGCGGCCGTCTCCGAGGCCGCCGGGCACCCCGCGCACACGTCGGCGGCCGAGCGGGTGGTCGCCGTCATCGAGACCTTCGCCCAGCGCGCCCTGAAGTCGCCGCGCCTCGCCTACGCGCTGCTCGCCGAACCGGTCGACCCGGCCGTCGACGCCGAACGGCTCGTCTTCCGGCGCGCCTTCCGCGACGTGTTCGCCGCCCACGTCGCGGACGGCGTGCGCACCGGGGAGCTGCCGCCCCAGGACCCGGCCCTGACGGCCTCCGCGCTGGTGGGGGCGGGCGCCGAGGCGCTCGTCGGACCGCTGGCGGAGGGGTCCGTCGGGCCCGACACCGTACCCGCACTCGTCACCTTCACCCTGCGAGCTCTGGGAGTTCCCGATGCCGACCACGCATGAGGTCACCAACCAGGTACCACCGCTGACCGGTTACGACGTCTCCGCCGACCCCGCGCTCATGGAAGCGCTGCGCCGGGAGGGCGCCGGCTGGGCCGAGGCGGAGGTCCGCGACCTCGGACGGCGGGCCGGCGGCGAGGAGGCCCAGGAGTGGGGGCGGCTCGCCGAGCGCCACTCCCCCGTCCTGCACACCCACGACCGGTACGGGCACCGGATCGACGAGGTCGAGTTCCATCCGCACTGGCACGACCTGATGGACACGGCTGTCCGGCACGGTCTGCACGGCGCGCCCTGGCGCGACGCACGGCCGGGCGCGCACGTGGCGCGCGCGGCGAAGGTGTTCGTGTGGGGGCAGGCCGACGCGGGCCACCTGTGCCCGGTCTCCATGACGTACGCCGCCGTGCCCGCCCTGCGCGCCCAGCCGGAGCTCGCCGAGGTGTACGAGCCGCTGCTCACCTCCTCCACGTACGACTTCGGGCTACGGGTGCCGACGGAGAAGCGCGGGATCATCGCCGGGATGTCGATGACGGAGAAGCAGGGCGGCTCGGACGTCCGGGCGAACACCACCCGGGCGGTGCCGGCGGGCGAGCCCGGCCTGTACGCGCTGACCGGGCACAAGTGGTTCACCTCGGCACCGATGTCGGACGTCTTCCTCACCCTGGCGCAGGCACCCGGCGGCCTGTCCTGCTTCCTGGTGCCGCGCGTGCTGCCCGACGGCAGCCGCAACGCGATCCGCCTCCAGCGCCTCAAGGACAAGCTCGGCAACCGGTCGAACGCCTCCTCCGAGATCGAGTACGAGGGCGCCCTCGGCCGACTGGTCGGCGAGGAGGGGCGCGGCGTCGCCACCATCATCCGGATGGTGAACATGACGCGGCTCGACTGCGCGATCAGCTCCGCGTCGGGGATGCGCCTCGGACTCGTCCAGGCGGTGCACCACGCCACGCACCGCGAGGCGTTCGGGGCGCGGCTCGTCGACCAGCCGCTGATGCGGAACGTCCTGGCCGACCTCGCGGTCGAGGCCGAGGCGGCGACCGTCGCGGCACTGCGGCTGGCCGGGGCGGTCGACCGGGCGGCACGCGGCGACGCGGAGGAGGAGCAGCTGCGGCGGCTCGGCCTCGCCGTCACCAAGTACTGGGTGTGCAAGCGGGCGCCCGCGCACGCGGCCGAGGCCCTCGAATGCCTGGGCGGCAACGGCTACGTCGAGGACTCCGGACTTCCGAGGCTCTACCGCGAGTCTCCGCTGCCCTCGATCTGGGAGGGCTCGGGGAACGTCGCCGCCCTGGACGTGCTGCGGGCCATGGCCCGTCAGCCGCAGGCCGTCGAGGCGTACTTCGCCGAGGTCGACCGCGGCGCGGGCGCCGACCGGCGCCTGGACGCGGCGGTCGCCGGCCTGCGCAAGCACCTCGCGGGCCTGGACGACGAGGCCTCGGTGGCCTACGGGGCGCGCCGGCTCGTCGAGCGCCTCGCCCTCGTCCTCCAGGGCTCCCTGCTCGTCCGGCACGGCGCCCCGGCCGTCGCCGACGCCTTCTGCGCCTCACGGCTGGACGGCGACCGCGGCCTGGCCTTCGGCACCCTGCCGGCGGGCGTCGACACGGCGGCGATCATCGCCCGGAGCGGCCCGGACGCCGTGACCGCGGGCTGACGGCCCGCGGAGCACGGGCGCCGCCAGGCCTCCGGCGCGGTCCCGTCGCCCGCCGGAGGGTGCGGCGGGCGGCGGAGCCGGGTCCGTCAGGAGCTGGTGAGGACGACGAGGCGCTGGGTCGCGCGGGTCATCGCGACGTAGCGGTCGACCGCGCCTTCGACGCCGTCGCCGAAGGCGTCCGGATCGACCAGGACGACCAGGTCGAATTCGAGGCCCTTCGACAGCGACGGCGTCAGGGACCGGACGCGGTCGGTGTCCCGGAAGGCCGGAGCGCCGATGACGCAGGCGACGCCGTCGGCGTGCTCGGCCAGCCAGGTGTCGAGGATCGAGTCCAACTCCGACACGGATCCGTGGACGACGGGGAGTCCGCTGCTGCGGACGGACGTCGGCACGTTGGCGTCGGGGATCGCGGTCCGGATGACCGGCTCCGCCTCGGCCATGACCTCCTCCGGGGTGCGGTAGTTGATGCTCAGGGTGGCCACGTCGATCCGGTCGAAGCCGTTGCGCTCCAGCCTGTCCCTCCACGACTCCGTGAACCCGTGCCGGGTCTGTGCGCGGTCGCCGACGATGGTGAAGCTGCGGGACGGGCAGCGGAGCAGCAGCATCTGCCACTCGGCGTCGGTCAGTTCCTGGGCCTCGTCGACGACGATGTGGGCGAACGGGCCGGTGAGGGGTTCCGGGTCGGCGACGGGCAGCGCCGCGTCGTCGACCAGGCTGTCCTTCAGGTCCTGTCCGCGCAGCATCGTGACGGCGCCCTCGCCGTCGTCGTCGGCCGCGAGCACGTTGTCGATGACGTCGGCCATGCGGGCCCGCTCGGCGTCGACGGAGGCCTGGTGGCGACGCTTGCGCGCCGACGCCTCCGGGTCGCCGAGCCGTTGCCTGGCCGCGTCGAGGAGCGGCAGGTCGGACACCGTCCAGGCCTGCGGGTCCGTACGCCGGAGCGTGCGCACCTCGTCGGGGGCGAGCCAGGGAGCGCACAGGCGCAGATAGGCGGGGACGGTCCACAGGTCGCCGACGAGGTCGGCCGCTTCGAGCAGCGGCCAGGCCCGGTCGAGCGTGTCGATCAACTCCCTGTCGAGGAGCAGGGACTTGCGGAAGAGTTCGGGCGGGACGTCCCCGTCGTTCTTGTCCGTGAGGATGGCGATCAGCTCCTCCAGGATCTGGTCGCGCGCCTCGTTGTGCGGGGTGCCGGGTTCGACGGACCGGAACGCCTCGGCCCAGTCGTCGGCGCTCAGCCACACGTCGGACCAGGAGGTGGTGACCGTCATCCCCTCGGTGGGCGGCGATTCGTAGAACCGTACGGCCGTCTCGATCGCCCCGACCATGTCCGCGGAGGACTTCAGGCGGGCCGCCTCCGGGTCGGTCTCCAGCCCCGCGCGCGGCCCTTCGGCGACAAGGTCGCGCACGGTGCAGGTCTGTACGCCCTCTTCGCCGAGGCTGGGGAGGACGTCGGCGACGTAGTTCAGGTACGGCTGGTGGGGGCCGACGAACAGCACGCCGCCGCGCCGGTGGCCGAGGCGGGGGTCGGAGTAGAGGAGGTACGCGGTGCGGTGCAGGGCGACGACGGTCTTGCCGGTGCCCGGGCCGCCGTCGACGACGAGCGCGCCGCGGGATCCGGCCCGGACGATGGCGTCCTGGTCGGACTGGATGGTGGAGAGCACGTCGCGCATGCGGGCCGACCGGTTGCCGCCGAGGCTGGCGATGAAGGCGGACTGGTCGTCGAGCGCGGCGCGGCGTTCGAGGCCGTCGGCGGTGAACACCTCGTCCCAGTAGTCGCTGATGCGGCCGCGGGTCCAGCGGTACCTGCGGCGGCTCGCCAGGCCCATCGGCCGGGCGTGGGTGGCGGCGAAGAACGGTTCGGCCGCGGGGGAACGCCAGTCGACGAGGAGCCGGCGCCCCTCGCTGTCGGTGAGGCCGAGGCGGCCGATGTACAGCGGTTCGGCGCCGTCCGCGCCGACGACGTGCCCGAGGCACAGGTCGAGTCCGAACCGGCGCAGGGCGCGCAGGCGGCCGGTCAGTCGGTGGATCTCCAGGTCCCGCTCCATCGCCGCCTGGCCGGCGCCGCCCGGCGCCCGGCGCTCGGCGTCGAGGCGGTCGGACAGTTCGGCGATCGCCTGGTCCAGGCTCTCCGCGATGGCCGCGAAGTGCTTCTCGTCGCCGGCGATCAGCGCCGGGTCCGCCTTCGCGGCGAGGCTGTCGGACAGGTCGAAGGCGCTGGTGGTCTGAAGGTGCATGTCTCCCGTTTCCGCAGGTCCTGGCTTCGAGGGGAGATTGTGCGGCAACCGGGGGGCCTTGCCGCAAGCCCCCCTGTGCGCTATACCTTGAGAGTGGCGGAGGATGTGTCGTCTCCTCGCCCCTGCGGGGCCGTGCTGAAGTCCGGCCCCCGTCCCCCTCCTTCAGGCCGTGTGTGCGTGTCGTCTCCGTGCTCTCGCGGCGAGCCCGACTCCCTGGTGGCAGGCTGGTGGCGCACGCGTCCCATGGCCACGGCGCCAGCCGCATCGAGAGGGAGTTCCCGTTGGGCAGCGAGGCGATCCACGACGAACTGGACCGGCGGGCGGGCGAGGTGGCGGACCGGGTGGTGGCCTGGCGGCGCCATCTGCACCGGCATCCGGAGCTGTCCAACCGCGAGGTGAACACGGCCCGGCTTGTGGCGGAGCACCTGCGGGCGCTGGGCATCGACGAGGTCAGGACCGGCATCGCGGGCCACGGTGTCGTGGGGGTCCTGCGCGGTGCGGCCGCGGGCGAGCGGGTCGTGGCGCTCCGTGCGGACATGGACGCACTGCCGGTGAGGGACCTGTGCGGCACGGACTTCGCGTCGGAGGTGGTGGACGCCGACTACCCGGGCGGCCCGTTCCCGGTGTCGCACGCCTGCGGGCACGACTGTCACACCGCGATGCTGCTGGGAGCGGCGACGGTTCTGGCGGGGGTCCGCGACCGGCTGCCGGGCACCGTCCTGTTCGTCTTCCAGCCCGCCGAGGAGGGTCCTCCGGTGACCGAGGAGGGCGGTGCGCGGGCGATGGTCGAGGCGGGCGCCTTCGCCGCTCCGGTGCCGACGATGGCCTTCGGCCTGCACGTGACGCCGCACCCGAAGGGGTGCGTGGGGTACCGGATCGGCAACCAGTACGGCGCTTCCGCGCTGGTCCGGATCGTCGTCACCGGCAAGCAGACGCACGGTTCGACGCCCTGGGAGGGGATCGACCCGATGCCGGCGGTGGGGGCGATCCTGACCGGCATCGGCCAGGTGTACCGGCAGGTCTCGGCGTTCGACGCGGTCACCGTGACCATCGGGCACGTGGAGGACGTCGGCCGCTTCAACATCGTCGGCCAGACGGTGACCCTGTGGGGCACGGTCCGCTGCGCCGTGGAGTCGGACATGGCGGAGGTCCGCCGCCGCCTCACGACCCTGGCCGAGTACTCGGCGGCCGCCTACGGGGCGGCGGCCTCCGTCGAGTACCTCCAGCCCGTGCCTCCGGTGCACAACAGCGGTCCGTGGGTGGCCGCGGCCCTGCCCACCTTCCACCGGGTGGTGGGCGAGGAGCGCGTGGTGGAGACCGGCGGAACCCTCGGGTACGACGACGTCTCCGAGTTCGTGAGCCGGTTCGGCGGCCTGTACGTGATGCTCGGCGTCCAGGACGCGACCCTGGACGCGTCGGGTCGGCCGGTGCCGGTGCCGGGCGGGCGCGGGCTCGTCACCAACCACAACCCGCACTTCTACGCGGACGACGACACCCTCGTCACCGGCGTCCGGCTCCACGCGCACGTGGCGTACGACCATCTGACGGGGGACCTGGTGGCGTCCGCGCAGTCCTAGGCACCGTAATTGGTCGAGGGCCGCACCCCCGCGGGGGTGCGGCCCTCGACGCGGGGTGCCTACGAGGTCCAGCCGCCGTACGGCACGGTGATGAGTTCCATGGCGTGGCCCGCCGGGTCCATGAAGTAGACGCCGCGGCCGCCGTCGTTGTGGTTGATCGCGCCGGGCTGCTTCCGGTGCGGGTCGGCGTAGTGCTCGATGCCGCGCTGCCTGATCTTCGCGTATGCCGCGTCGAACTCCTCTTCGGAGATCAGGAACGCGTAGTGCTGGGGGGTGATCCGGTCCGCGGGGACGGTGGCGAAGTCCAGCGTGACGCCGTTGTTCAGGTCCACCGCGATGAACGGGCCCCACTCCGCGGTGATCTCAAGGCCCAGCAGGTCCACGAAGAACTCCGCGGACTCCCGGTTGTCCCGGGCGTGGACGATGGTGTGGTTCAGATCGACTGACAAGGAATGCCTCCGAGGGCATCTCCCGACACCTCCATGCCTCACCCGGTCGGTGACCGACACGCGATGTCGCCGTAAAGCCTAGTCGCCGCGGGCGCCCCCTCACCACTGGTTTCAGGCCGGGGCGGCCGTGCCGACCGCCGCCACGAAGGCCCCGAGCAGGTCGGAGTGGGCGGCGGTCGGCCAGGCCAGGCCGTACGCGAGGGGCGGGGCGTCGCGCAGCGGCACGTAGGCGATGCCGGGGCGGGGGTGGTAGGCGGCGCCGCGTGCGGCACCGGGGGCGGCCCCCCGGCCCGCCGACACGTGGGAGAGGACCTCCTGCCAGGTGGCGGCCGCCGGACCCCGTCCGACGGGCGCGCCGGACGGGGTGCTGCGGGGGTAGTGGTGGTCGGTCCAGTAGTCCGGGGCGGCGCCCTCGGGGGCGATCAGGTCGAGGCCGGCGAGGTCCTCGAGGTCCAGGGAGGTCCGGCGGGCGAGCGGGTGGGCGGAGGGCAGGAGCAGTACGCGCTCGTCGGTGGTGACGACGGGACCGGTGGTGAGGTCCGGCTCGCGGACGGGGAAGGCCACGAACTGGACGTCCAGCATGCCGTCCTTGAGGGGGCGGACGCCCTCGTCGAGCGCAACCTCCCGGACGGTGATCTCGCAGGCGGGGTACAGCGCGAGGAGGGCGTCGGCGGCGGCAGTGAGCAGATCCCCGCCCCAGGGGGTCCCGAAGCCGGCGCGCAGCCTGCCGTGGAGGCCGCGCCCCGCGGCGGTGGCGCGTTCGAGGGCGGTGCGCAGCTGCCGGTAGGCGGGCAGCAGGTCCTCGTACAGGGTGTGGCCGACCGGGGTGAGGCGGACGCTGCGGCTGGTGCGCGTGAAGAGGGGCGTGCCGACGCGTCGCTCCAGCTTCTTGACGGTCTGGCTGACGCGGCCGGTGGTGACGCCGAGGCGTTCGGCGGTGCGGCCGAAGTGGAGCTCCTCGGCGAGCGTCAGGAACGCCTCCAGTTCGTACCGTTCGAGCATCGCCCCTCCAGTGATCGTTGAGTGTGGCTCAACGCCGCTTCGATGATCGCATCTTGTTCGGCCCGGGTGCCGGCGGGGAGCCTGGAGGGGTCCGCTTCCCCCGTACGGAAGAGAGTCCGTGGAACCCAGCCCTCTCGCCGCGCCCGCACCCGCCCGGCCCGTGAACGTGCCGCTCTTCGCGCTGGCGGGGGCCGTCACCGTCGCCAACCTCTACTTCCCGCAGCCGCTGCTCGCGGCCGTGGCGCGCGGTCTGGAGGTCTCGGAGCGGACGGCGGGGCTGATCGCCCCGGCCGCCCAGGTCGGGTACGCGCTCGGGATCCTGCTGCTCGTCCCGCTGGCCGACACCGCGCGGCTGCGGCGCCTCACCTCCGTACTGCTCGCACTGACCAGCGCGGCCCTGCTCGTCGCCGCGGCGGCCCCCGACGTGGTCACCCTGGCCGTCGCGACGCTCGCGCTCTCCACCACGACGGTCCTTCCGCAGATCCTCACCCCGGTGGCTGCGGTGCTGGCGGGTCCGGGGCGGCGGGGCCGGGTCGTGGGCCTGGTGGGCCTCGGCCTGACCCTCGGCTCGGCCCTCTCCCGTACGGTCTCGGGCGCGGTGACCGACGCGACCGGCAGCTGGCGGGCTGCCTACGTCGTCGCGGCGGCGGCGACGGCGGTCCTGCTCTTCGTGCTGCCGCGGCGACTGCCCCACCGGCTCGGGCCGCGGGATCGCACGTCGTACGCCGGGCTTCTGGCCGGCCTGCCCCGGCTCCTGGCCGCCCATCGGGAGCTGCGGGTCTCGGCGCTGCTCGGGGCGTGCGCCTTCGCCGCCTTCAGCGTCTTCTGGGCCGTGCTCGCCTTCCATCTGGCGGCCCCGCCCCTCGGATACGGGCCGGGGGTGGCCGGGCTGTTCGGACTGCTGACGCTCCCCGCGGCGTTGCTCTCGGCGACGGCGGGTCCGCTGGCCGACCGCTACGGGACGGGTGCGGTGAACGCGGGCGGTCTCGCCTGCGCGGGCCTCGGGCTCGGGCTCGCGGTTCTCGCGCCGTACTCCCCCGCGGCCCTGGCGGCGGGGGCGAACCTGCTGGTGGTCGGGGTCAGCTCGTCCCAGGTGGCCTCCCAGGCGCGGATCTTCGCCATCGGGCAGGAGGTGGCGGCCCGGGTCAACACGGTCTTCATGCTGGCCACCTTCGGCGGCGGCGCGCTCGGCTCCCTGGCCGGATCCTGGCTGTACGCGGTCCACGGCTGGCCGGCCGCGCTCCTGGCGGCGGGGGTGTGCGTCGCCGCCGGGCTCCTGGTGGGGGCCGTGTCGGCGCGACCGGCGGCCCCGAGTTGCGTCCCGGACGGCACACGGGAGGCTGGGGGTATCCACCCGCACGCCGCGCCGGAGAGAACCCCGCAGGGAGAGACATGATGCTTGACCTCACCGCGCTCGCCGACGAGCACCTCGCGGCGGCCCGTACGGCCCCGCACGGACGCAGCGCCCATCTCGTGATGCACGACGGGGTGCTCCGGCAGACCGTCATCGCCCTGACCTCGGGCACGTCCCTCGACGAGCACAACGCTCCCCCGGCGGCCAGCCTCCAGGTGCTGCGAGGCCGCGTGAACCTGACGGCCGCCGGGTGGACGGAGGCCATGTCGGAGGGGTCCCTGCGGATGATCCCGAAGGAACGGCACGGCCTGACCGCCCTGGAGGACGCGGTGGTGCTCCTGACCGCCGTGAACGACTGACCACCGCGCAACGCCTGACCACGGCGAAACGCCTGACCTCTCCGAAAGGCCGAAAGCCCAAGGCCTGAAGGCCAGGCCACGCGCGCGTCTCAAGGCGCGGCGGTGACCAGGACCAGGGGCACGCCGCCGCAGGGCAGCAGGCGCAGGCCGTCGGCGTGGTGTGCGGCCGGCGGGCCGGCGAGGACGGCGGCGAAGTCCGGTCCCCTGGTGAGGGATCCGGCGAGGTGGGCCGGGTCGGTGGAGGCGGCGACCCGGCCGCGTGCGTTGACCAGGCGGGCCGGGACGGGCAGGCGCTGGAGCACGGGCAGCACGGCCGCCTCGAAGTGGCGCAGGTAGACGTCGGCGGCGGCCACGCCGACGAAGCGGCCGGCGTGCGCGACGGGGGCGGAGAGCGTCAGCCCGTACTCGTCGGAGCACAGGTAGTCGACGTACGGTCCCGCGACGGCCCGTCGGCCGGTCTCGCGCGGCAGGGCGTACCAGTCCCAGTGGGTGTAGTCGGAGTAGGCGGAGCGCTCCGGGTCGAGGTCGAGGAGGAGCGGGCGTACGGTTCCGCCGGGTCCCCGCTGCCACCATTCGAGGCAGCCGGGGACGTCGTCGAGGAGGCCGGGCGCGGCGACGAAGCCCACCCCGGACACCAGCGGGAGGGTGCCGAGGCGGGCCCGCAGGCCGGGGCGCAGGGGCGCCAGGTCGGCGGCGACGGGCGCGCGGCCCGCCCCCGACACGTCAGCGAGCAGCGCGCTCGTCTCGGCGCCGGTCTCGGCGACGGCCGCGAAGACCTGTTCGAGGGTGTCCCGGACGCGGCGGACGACCTCGGCGACGGGTCCGCCGTCCGGTGTCGCCGCACCGGCCCGCGTGGTGTCAGCGGTGGCCCGTGCGGGGCCCGCGAGCCCGGTGCTCCTGGCCATGGGTGTCCTCCTCGGACCGAGGCTCGGCTGCGCGGCCGGGGGCGGCGAGGCGCAGCGCGATCAGCCGCTCCACCGACTCCCGTACGCATGTCTCGGCGAGCGTTCTTGCCCGCTCGTCGGCCTCATCCTGCACGGCGGAGATCACGGCGCGGTGACGATCCGACAGATCGGCCAGATGTGCGGGGTCGTCGAGGACGAGGCAGAGCAGGGCGCCCAGGTCCGTCTGGAGGGCGATCTCCTCGCGGGTGAGGCGCGCGGACTGCGCGGCGGCGGCGAGTTCGACGTGGAAGCGGCCGTAGAGCCTGCCGCGGGTCGCCGGGTCGGTGGCGGCGGTCAGTTCCTCGACCGTACGGGTGAGGGGGCGCAGGTCGCCGGGCTGGGTGCGGCGTGCCGCGAGCAGGGCTGCGGTGCCCGAGACGGCCGCCCAGTGGTCGCCGAGGTCGCGCAGTTCCTCGGTGGACCAGTCGGCGAGCCGGGCGCGCAGCCGCTCCTCGGGAGGGCTGTCGGGCAGGGTGACGAAGCTGCCGCCGCCGCGGCCTCGGCGGGTGGTGACGAGTCCCTGCTGCCGCAGGGCCATGAGGGCTTCGCGCAGGGTGACGGTGGAGACGCCGAGCTGTCCGGCGAGCTCGGTCTCGCCGGGCAGTTGCTCCCCGTCGGCGAGGAGGCCGAGCTCGATGGCGTCGGCGATGCGGCGGACGACGGTGTCCACGCGCGCGCGGGTGTCGACGGGGGCGAAGGCGGCCCTGCGGGCGGTGCCCGCTCCGGGCGCGCGGTCCCCGCCGTCCGGCCTGCCGTTCGGTCTCACGGTTAACCACCTCGCGCGTCGAGCTTGAGCGTTGACTCAGCCTTTACCTTAAAGGGGTCTTGAGATTTGAACTATGACTTCATATGTTTACGCCCACGCCCGAGCAACGCTCCACCGCACCAGAAAGGTTCCCGCCCATGGAGGGAATGGCGATCCGGCTGACGGGACTGCGCAAGGCCTACGGCCGGACCGAGGCCGTGGCCGGGGTGGATCTGGAGATCGCCGACGGCGAGTTCTTCTCGATGCTCGGCCCCTCCGGATCCGGCAAGACGACCGTGCTGCGGATGATCGCCGGCTTCGAGACGCCCAGCGGGGGCACCGTCGAGCTGGCCGGCCGCGACGTCACCCGGCTCGCGCCCTTCGAGCGCGACGTGCACACCGTCTTCCAGGACTACGCGCTCTTCCCGCACATGACGGTCGAGCAGAACGTCGCCTACGGCCTCAAGGTGCGCGGAGTGCCCCGCGCCGAACGCCTCGTGCGGGCCCGCGCCTTCCTCGCCCGCGTCGGCCTGGAGGGCCTCGGCCGCCGCCGGCCCGCCGAGCTCTCCGGCGGCCAGCGCCAGCGTGTCGCCCTGGCCCGCGCGCTCGTCGGGCGCCCCCGGGTGCTGCTCCTCGACGAACCGCTGGGCGCGCTCGACCTCAAGCTCCGCGAGCGGATGCAGGTCGAACTCAAGGAGATCCAGCGCGAGGTCGGCATCACCTTCGTGTTCGTCACCCACGACCAGGAGGAGGCCCTCACGATGAGCGACCGGATCGCGGTCTTCCATCAGGGCCGGATCGAGCAGGTCGGCACACCCGCCGAGATCTACGAACGCCCCGCCAGCCCCTTCGTCGCCGGCTTCGTCGGCACCTCCAACCTGCTGAGCGGCGACACCGCCCGACGACTGGTCGGGTCACCGGGCACGTACAGCATCCGGCCGGAGAAGATCCGGATCGTCACCGACCCCGCAGCTCCCGCCGACTCCGGGGTCTCCACCGCCGCCGGCACGGTCGCGGAGGTCGTCTACCTCGGCGACTCGACCCGGTTCCTGGTCGACCTCGACGCGGGCGGCCGGCTCACCGCCGTCCAGCAGAACCTGGAGACGTCCTCCGCCGACCTCGCGGGCTTCCGCGGCGCCCGCGTCGGCCTCCACTGGCACCCGCGCCACGCCGTGCCCGTCCCCGAGACGCCGTAACGCCCCCTTCGGCGCACCCGCGCAGGCGACCGCGTCCCGTCAGGGCCCCGCCCCTGAGGCCGCGCCCCCCTCAGCCTCGCCCTCTCAGGCCCCGTCCCCCACAGCCCTCGCCCCCTCAGGCCCCGTCCCCTCACGCAACGGAGAACCACGTGCGCCCGCACCGCTCCCTCCTGACCGCAGCCGCCGTCTCGGGACTGCTCCTCGTCACCGCCTGCGGATCGGCGGACCCGGCCGGATCCGGCAAGTCCGGCGGCCTCAACCCGCCCGACCTGAAGGCGCCCACCGCGCTCGGCAAGGCCGAGGGCGAGGTCAACCTCATCGCCTGGGCGGGGTACGTCGAGGACGGCTCCAACGACCCGAAGGTCGACTGGGTCACCGCCTTCGAGAAGCAGACCGGCTGCCAGGTGAACACCAAGACCGCCGCGACCTCCGACGAGATGGTCTCGCTGATGAAGACCGGCGCGTACGACGCCGTCTCCGCGTCCGGCGACGCCTCGCTGCGGCTCATCGCCTCCGGCGACGCCGCCCCCGTGAACACCGCGCTGGTCCCGAACTACGCCGACGTCTTCGCCGGGCTCAAGGGCAAGGACTGGAACTCCGTCAAGGGCGTCGCCTACGGCATCCCGCACGGCCGCGGCGCCAACCTCCTCATGTACGACACCGAGAAGGTGAAGCCCGCCCCCGACTCCTGGTCCGCCGTCTTCGACAAGGCCTCCGCGCACAGCGGGAAGGTCACCGCCTACGACTCCCCCATCTACCTCGCGGACGCCGCCCTGTACCTCAAGGCGACCAAGCCGGAGCTGGGCATCGAGAACCCGTACGCGCTGGACCAGAAGCAGTTCGACGCCTCGGTCGCCCTGCTCAAGGAGCAGAACGCGCACATCGGCGAGTACTGGAGCGACTACCTCAAGGAGATCTCCGCCTTCAAGAGCGGCGACTCGGTCGTCGGCACCAGCTGGCAGGTCATCGCCAACCTCGCCGAGGCCGAGGGTGCGAAGATCGAGGCCGTCCTGCCGAAGGAGGGCTCCACCGGCTGGTCCGACACCTGGATGGTCTCGGCCAAGGCCAAGCACCCCACCTGCGCCTACAAGTGGCTCGACTGGATCGTCTCGCCGAAGACCAACGCCCAGGTCGCGGAGTACTTCGGCGAGGCGCCCGCCAACGCCAAGTCGTGCGCCGAGACCGCCGACAAGAACCACTGCGCCACCTTCCACGCCACCGACGAGGGCTACTGGAAGCAGGTGCACTTCTGGACCACGCCGATCGAGCAGTGCCTCGACGGGCGCACGGACGCGCGCTGCGTCCCGTACGCGAAGTGGGTCCAGGCCTGGAACGAGATCAAGGGCTGATCCCGGCGCCATGACCACGCTCTCCCCCTCCCCGCGCGCCACCGGTGCCGGTGCCGACGCCGGGCCGGACCGGGGCACCGGTCCGGCCCGGCGGCTCGCCGGGGCCCTGCACCGGAGGCCGCGGCTGCGGCTCGCGGCCCTGCTCACGGCACCGCTGCTCTGGCTCGTCCTCGCCTATCTCGGGTCCCTGGCGGCGCTGTTCCTGTCCGCCTTCTGGACGACCGACAGCTTCACCTCCGAGGTCGTCCGGATCTGGACCTCGCAGAACTTCGAGGAACTGGTCACCTCCCCCGTCTACCGGACGGTCGCGCTGCGCACCGTCGGCGTCGCCCTCGCCGTGACCGCGCTGTGCGCCGTGATCGCCTTCCCGCTCGCCTTCTACACGGCCCGGGTGGCACCCGCGCGCCGCCGGCCGCTGTTCGTGGTCGCCCTGCTCATGCCGCTCTGGGCGGGCTACCTGGTCAAGGTGTACGCGTGGCGGCTGATCCTGTCCGAGGGCGGTCCCCTGGACTGGGCGCTCCGGCCGCTCGGCCTGAGCGGTCCGGGATACGGGCTCACGGCCACGGTGATCGTCCTGACGTACCTCTGGCTGCCGTACATGGCGCTGCCCCTCCACACGGCGCTCGTCCAGCTGCCCGACAGCCTGCTGCACGCCTCGGCCGACCTCGGCGCGCGGGCGGGGCGCACCTTCGTCTCCGTCGTCCTGCCGATGGTGTGGCCGGCGGTCGCCGCCGGATCGGTCTTCACCTTCTCGCTGAGTCTCGGCGACTACATCACGGTGCAGATCGTCGGCGGCAAGACCCAGTTGATCGGCAACCTCGTCTACTCCAACGTCACCCTCAACCTGCCACTGGCCGCCGCGCTCGGCACCGTGCCGGTCGCCGTCATCGTGGTGTACCTGCTCGCGGTGCGGCGCTCCGGCGCGCTGCGCAGCCTGTGACCGGCCGGAAGGACCGCGACCGATGAACCTCTCCCGTCCCGCGCGGATCGCGCTGCGCACCGCGGCCGGCCTCGGCTTCGCGGCGATCTACCTGCCGCTGCTGCTCGTGCTGCTCGGCTCGCTCAACCCCGACCGGTCGGCGAGCTGGCCACCGCCCGGGCTCACGCTCGACTGGTGGGCGGCGGCCTGGGACAACGAGGGCGCCCGTGCGGCCCTGTGGACGTCGGTGAAGGCGGGGCTGTCGGCGACGGCGGTGGCGCTGGTGCTCGGCACGCTGATCGCCTTCGCGGTGCAGCGCCACGCGTTCTTCGGGCGCGAGGCCGTCTCGTTCGCCGTGGTGCTGCCGATCGCACTGCCCGGCATCGTCACGGGCATCGCCCTCAACTCGGCGTTCGGCACGGTCCTCGAACCCCTCGGGGTGGGCCTCGGGATGTTCACCGTGGTCGTGGGCCACGCGACCTTCTGCATCGTCGTGGTCTTCAACAACGTGGTGGCCCGGCTACGGAGACTCCCCGGCTCGTACGAGGAGGCCGCCATGGATCTCGGCGCGCACACCTTCCGCACCTTCTGGGACGTCACCTTCCCGCTGCTGCGGTCGGCGCTCCTCGCGGGCGGTCTGCTCGCCTTCGCGCTCTCCTTCGACGAGATCGTGGTGACCACGTTCACGGCGGGGCCCGGGGTGCAGACCCTGCCGGTGTGGATCTTCGACAACATGACCCGTCCTCAGCAGGCCCCGGTGGTCAGCGTGGTCGCCGCCGCGCTCGTGCTGCTCTCGGTGGTGCCGATCTACGCGGCCCAGCGGCTCTCCTCGGACACCGCCGGCGGCGGCCGGGTCTGACGTCCGCGGCGAGCGTCCCGCTGCTCCTGGGGCTCGGCATCCTGGTCGGCACCGAACTCGCTGCGGCAGAGAGGCCGCCGGCCGGGACGACGCGGGCGAAGCCCCGGCTCAGCGGGGCTTCTTCGTCCATTCGAGGGTCACCCGCAGGCTCGCGTTCGCGCTGCCCTGGACGACGAGCGCGGTCAGCCTGCCCGCGTCCAGGCCGAGCTGGCAGCCGAACTCGACGGTGGCGCGGTCGGGAGCCGCCTGGTGGAGCGCGTCGCCGATCTGCCCCGCGAAGGAGGACAGCGCTTCGGTGACCGCGGAGAGGTCGGGCAGGCGGTCGCCGAGCCCTTCGAGTTCGGAGTCGGGGCCGAGGCGGCGCGCCTCCACGAAGAGCGTCGCGTCCCCGACCTCGACCTTGGTGACGTCCGGCATGTGGCTCCCTGCGGTGGGATGGGCGGTCAGGGCGCCAGTATCACCGAGGGGTACGAGGCCGGGGGCGCCCGCCGGGCCGTCGGCGTGGCGCGGCAGCGGCCCCCGTCCGGGCCGCCCTTCGTCGCGTCGACCGGCCCCCGGCCGCGCGGGTCACAGCGCCGGTCGGAGGGCGCCGGCGGACGGCCCGGCCGCTCCGACGGCGGCGCCCGGTTCGAGGGCGCTGCCCCGCTGCCACTCGGGCCAGCTGAGGTTCCAGTCGCCGAAGCCGTTGTCGAACGGCGTCATCAGCTGCCCGTACCCGTGGACGACCTGTACGAGGTCGCCCTCGCGGACGGTGCCGAACAGCCAGGCGGCGTCCTCGGGGCTCATACCGGTGCAGCCGTGGCTGACGTTCTCGTTGCCCTGCGCGTCGACGGACCAGGGGGCGGCGTGCAGGTACTCGCCGCTCCATGTCACCCGGGTGGCCCAGCGGACCTTGAGGTCGTAGGAGTCCCGGCTGCCGCGCGCGATGCCGATGGAGTCGCCGCGCATGCGGACGAGCGGCTCCTTGCCGAGGACGACCTTGATGCCGCCCCGAGTGCGGTAGCCGGCCTTGCCGGTGGTGACCGGGAAGGTGCGGAGCAGCTGTCCGTCGCGGAACACCGACATCCTGAGGGCGGAGACGTCGGTGACGGCCTCGACGCGGGCGCCGGTGGTGAAGGTCAGCGGGCGCGAGGGGCCGCCGTGGAGCCCGCCGGAGATCCTGGCCCCGCCGAGTCCGCTGTGGACGCGCACGGTGGCGCGGGCGGGCCAGTAGGTGCGGGGCCGGTAGTGGAGGGTGCGGGGGTCGACCCAGTACCAGGCGCCTTCCACATGCGGTTCGACGCGTACGTCGAGGGCGCGCTCGACCGCGCGGCGGGCCCCGGGGTCGTCGGCGGGCACCGGGTGGCTGAGCTCGGCCGTGACCGGCTGTCCCACTCCGTAGGTGCCGCCGTCCTTAGGCCCGAAGGCGACGGTGAGGCGATCCCCGCCGGGCGCCGCGGCGGTACGGAACTCCAGGCGGGCGAGGTCGCGGCGGGGGCCGCGGCCGCCGGGCCGTTCGACCACGAGGCGGGCCGCGAAGCGACCTCCCGCGGCGAGTGCCGCCGTACTGGTCCACCGGGTGCCGTCGGCGCTCGGCACTCCGGCGACCTTGCGGCCGCGCTGGTCGGTGACGGTGACGTCGGCGAGCACCCCGGGGCTGCGCAGCGTGAGTTCCACCGGGCCCGACGCCCGCGCGTCGAGCGCGACGGGAGCGGCGGTGAGCACGGGGCCGCCGCTCAGCGCGACCGTGTGCCGGGGGACGGAGCAGATCCCGCCGGCGGTGACGCAGCCGTCGACGGTGACGACGGCGCCGGGGTCGGGGGCGATGAGGGGGCCCGCGTCCCGGACGGGGGGCGCCTGGGCGGCCGTACCGACGAGTACCGCTCCGACCGCCAGGGACAGCGCGCCCCACCCCCGCACGTACCTGCGTGACGACACGTCGGACACCCTCCCCTTCCGGACGACGACATCGGCGGACGGTGCCGACCCGAGCATCAAAACGGATCGAAGGAGGAAAAGATGATCACAGCGCCGGGCGTGGCGGGCGAGTGGCGGGCGAGACGACTCGAATGGGTCAGCGGGCGGGCTCGGGGAGCTCCTCGCCGGTCTCCAGGAGGGACTTGAGGCTGGCGATCAGCGCGGGCCATCCCTCGCCGATCAGCGCCTTGATGGTTCCGTCGGGCCGCAGATCCCCGTGCGTGACGGTGAGTTTGACGATGTCGCCGGAGGGCTCGATCACGAACGTCACGCGGGACCTGCGCTCGGCGGCGAGGCGTTCGTAGACCTCGTGGTCGAGGTGGACGGCCTCCGCCCAGGCGGGGGTGAAGGTGTGCCAGGTGTACGAGAGGAGACGGCCGGGTTCGGCGGCGAGGACCACCTGCTCGGGGTCGGCGGTGCGGCGCCCGCCCTCGTCCCAGACCATCGGGGCTCCGGGGGTCCAGTCGGTCTCGAAGGCCACGCCCCAGTACCGCCGGGTGAGCTCGGGGTCGGTGAGCGCCTTCCAGAGCTCGTCCGGGGTCGTCCGGATGTAGGTGGTGTAGACGAACGAGTCGCTGTCCATCGCGCTGCCCCTCGGTTCTGCTCCCCATGCGGCCTGCCCCTCTTTAGCCTAGGCAGGCGCCGGACGGACGTGCCAGCGAAGGGCACCCGTCCGGCCGCCGGGGTGCCGTATCGGTTGAATAGGTGCGGAGGAAACTATTCAACTTGCTGCTAGCGTGTCCGAATGTCGCTCAAGCACGCCGTCCTCGCAGCTCTTCTGGAGGGCGAGGCATCCGGATACGACCTGGCCAAGATCTTCGACGTGTCCGTCGCCAACTTCTGGGCGGCCACCCCGCAGCAGCTCTACCGCGAGCTCGACCGCCTCGACGAGGCAGGGCTGATCACCGCCCGTGTCGTCGAGCAGGAACGGCGCCCCAACAAGCGGATGTTCAGCCTCACGGAACCGGGCCTGCGCGATCTGGCGGCCTACACGTCGACGCCTCCGCGCCCGAGCGCCGTCCGCGACGAGCTGATGGTCCAGGTGCAGGCCTGCGACGAGGGCGACACGGCGGCGGTACGCGGATTCGTGGCACGGCGGATGGAGACGGCCCGGGCCAAGCTGGCCCGCTACGACCGGCTGCGGGAGCGGATGCTGGACGGCCGGGACGAGGACTCGTACCTCGCCGAGGCGGAACGGATCGGCCCCTACCTGACGCTGATGCGCGGCCGGTTCTTCGAGGAGGAGAACCTGCGCTGGGGCGAGCGGGCCCTCGCGGTGCTCGACCGCCGCGCCGCCGCGCGCAGCGGGGCGACGCAAGCCGCGGAAGGGGTCGAGGCGGCTCCGCGGGGCTGACGCGACCCCGCCGCGGGAAGGACCATGGCCCCACCCCCCGTATCCACCGGCCTTACCCTGCGGTAACGTCACCGACCGGCCACCGGAGGCGCCGGTGGCGTCACGGGTACGGATCGGGGACGGGCTTCTATGAACGTCGGTGACCTCGTCGAGGACTTCAGCCTTCCGGACGAGACGGGCGCGCCGCGCTCCCTCACCGGCCTCCTTTCCGAGGGGCCGGTCGTCCTCTTCTTCTTCCCGGCGGCGATGACGCCGGGGTGCACGGCCGAGGCCTGCCACTTCCGTGACCTCGCGGCCGAGTTCCGCGCCGTCGGCGCGCTGCCCGTCGGCATCAGCTCGGACGACGTGGCACGGCAGCAGGAGTTCGCCGAGCGGCACTCCCTGGGCTACCCCCTGCTGTCCGACGTGGACGGAGCCATCCGCGAACGGTTCGGCGTGAAGCGCGGCTTCTCGCTCGCCCCGACCAAGCGGGTCACGTTCGTCATCGGCCAGGACCGGCGGGTGCGCGAGGTCGTCCGCAGCGAGCTGCGGATGAGCGCACACGCGGACCGCGCGCTGGCGGCCCTGCGCCGGCCCTGAGACCGGGTTCACCGGGCGCGGCCTCCATCCGATCACGGCCCCGGGCGGCCCGCACGCCGAGCCGCCACGAAGTGCGGGGCCGCGAGGGCTGGGTGAGACTCACTCCAACGCCAGGCCTTCCCCGGCCGGGCGGGAACGGAGTGTGCAGGAATGGACGACTACCCCCTCCTCAACGTCTTCTGGACCATGCTGTGGTTCTTCCTCTGGATCATGTGGCTCTTCCTGCTGTTCAAGGTGATCACCGACATCTTCCGTGACGATTCACTCCACGGCTGGGGCAAGGCGGGCTGGCTGATCTTCTGCATCCTGCTCCCGTACCTCGGCGTGCTGGTGTACGTGATCGCCCGCGGCAAGAGCATGGGGCAGCGGGACGTCAAGCAGGCCAAGGACAGCGAAGCCGCCTTCCAGGACTACATCCGCAAGACGGCGGGGTCGTCGCCGGGCGGCGGCAGCGCCACCGACGAGCTGGCGCGGCTGGCGGAGCTGAAGGAGAAGGGCGCCATCACGCCCGAGGAGTTCGACAAGGCGAAGGCGAAGGTCCTGGCCTGACCCGACGGAAGAAGGGCGGGCTGAGGTGCGGAAGGCGGCTGGGGCGGCGCCGGACGCCGGGCTCGCGGGCTCCCTGCTGCGGGAGGTCGCGGCGGAGCCGGGCAGGCTTCCGGAGGCTCTGGCCTCCTTCGCCCTGCGTCATCTGGGTCCGGGCGCGGGACGCACCGTCGAGCGCCTGCGGGCCGCTCACCCCGACGCCGACGCGGCGGCGCTGAGAACCCTGATCGTGGCGCGTGGGCGTCGGAGGGTGACCGCCGAAGGGGCTTTCGTCGGCGGTCCGTTCATCCTGTTCATCCCCGTCGCGTTCTGCGGGGCCCTGCTGTCCCAGGTGCGGACGATCCTCGAACTCGCCGCCGCCGAGGGGCGGGACGCCGCGGATCCGGAGCGGGCGGCGGAACTGCTCGTCCTCCAGGGCGTGTACGACGACACCGTGACGGCCCGCGCCGCGCTCAGCGTCACGCCGGGCGACGCGGGGCGGCCGGGACGACGCGGTCCGAAACGGTGGGCCGCGCTGTGGTACCTGGTGATGAGGATGGCGCGGCTCCTCGGGCTGATGACGCCGGACTCGGGCACCGCTCGGTGGTTCGTCCGGGTGGCGCAGTACGCGCTCGTGGTCGGTGTCTTCCTCGTCGGCTTGGTGGCGCCCCTCGTCTGGCTGCCGTACCTGGCCGTCTCGTACTGGCGGGCCACCACACGGCTGATGGACCGGGCCACCCTCTTCTACGTCGGCGCCGTCGACCTCCGTGCCCCGCGCGCCGTCCGGGTCGACCCGGCCATGGGTGTGGCCCTGCTGCGTGCCCTGGCTTCCGTGATCCTGCCCGCCGTCGCGGTGTTCGTCGTCGTCACCGCGGACCTCCGGATCGCGGGCGGGCGGTGGCCGGTGTTCGGGATCGTGCTGACGTCCAGCTGCCTGTTCACCGGGGGCTGGTGGCTGTGGCGGCGCCGGAAGCGGCGACATGAAGCCACCCCTTAATACGTAACCCGGATACCTCTTTGATACGGTCAGACCGTGAGGCTGACGAAGTTCACCGACCTGGCGCTCCGTGCCGTGATGCGCCTGGCGGTCACCGCACCGGAGGAGTCCGTTACCACCCGCGAGGTGGCGGAGTCGATGGACGTGCCCTACGCCCACATGGCGAAGGTGGTCACCCGGCTCCAGCACCTCGGCGTGGTCGAGGCGCGCCGCGGGCGCGGGGGCGGCCTGGCTCTGACGGAGCTGGGCCGGCGTTCCTCGGTGGGGTGGCTGACCCGCACCCTGGAGGGCGACGAGGAAGTCGTCGCCTGCGAGGGTGATCCGCCGTGTCCGCTGCGCACCGCGTGCCGGCTGCGCGGGGCGCTGCGCGAGGCCCAGGAGGCGTTCTACCGCGCGCTCGACCCGCTGACCGTGGCCGAGCTCGTGACCTCGCCGACGGGTCCACTGCTGCTCACCCTCTCTCCACGCCCCACTTCCTGAACCGTGGCGCCCTCGGGCACCACTCGACCCCGCACACCCTTAAATACGCAGATCATCTACCAGATTGAGGTTCCCATGCTGTCCGAGCAGGCCGTCCCGGTCGTCCGCGCCACCCTGCCCGCCGTCGGCGGTGCGCTCGACCAGATCACCGAGCGGTTCTACGGGCGTCTCTTCGCCGCCCACCCCGAACTCCTGCGCGACCTGTTCAACCGGGGCAACCAGGCCAACGGCGAGCAGCGGCAGGCTCTCGCCGGCTCCATAGCCGCCTTCGCCGTCGCCCTGCTGGAGAACCCGGACAGCCGCCCCGACACCATGCTGGCCCGGATCGCCCACAAGCACGCCTCGCTCGGCGTTACCTCCGCGCAGTACAAGGTCGTTCACGAGCACCTCTTCGCCGCGATCGTCGAGGTGCTCGGCGACGCCGTCACCCCGGAGGTCGCCCAGGCCTGGGACGAGGTGTACTGGCTGATGGCTAACGCGCTCATCGCTGTGGAGGCCCGCCTCTACCAGGAGTCGGGCGTGCCCGAGGGCGAGGTCTGGCGGACGATGGAGATCGCCGAGCGCCACGAGGAGACGGACGACACGGTCTCCTTCACCCTGCGGCACGCCGACGGCACCCCCACGGCCTCATTCCGGCCCGGCCAGTACGTCAGCGTCCGCGTCGCACTGCCCGACGGCGCCCGGCAGATCCGCCAGTACAGCCTGTCCGCGGCGCCGGGGCGCCCGCAGTGGCGGATCACCGTGAAGCGGGTCGACGGCGACCCGGCGGGCGAGGTCTCCTCCTGGCTGCACGCCCACACCCGCGCGGGGGACAGCGTGGAGGTGTCGGCCCCGTTCGGCGACCTCGTGCTGCCCGAGGACCAGAGCCCGTTGCTGCTCGCCTCCGCCGGCATCGGCAGCACGCCGATGCTCGCGATGCTCGACCACCTCGCGGCCACCGGTTCGACCCGCCCGGTCGCGGTCGTGCACGCCGACCGCTCCCCCGCGTCCCACGCGCACGCCGACGAGCTGCGACGCCTGGTCGGCGCGCTCCCCCAGGGCACGCTGCACCTCTGGTACGAGGAGCCGGGCGACTCCGGCGCCCACCCGGGCCGCGCGGACGTCACGACGCTCGACCTGCCGGCGGGCACGACCGCGTACCTGTGCGGACCCCTGCCGTTCCTGCGCGCGGTCCGCGGCGACCTCCTCGGCGGCGGCATCCCGGCGGCCGACATCCACTACGAGGTGTTCGGTCCCGACCTGTGGCTCGGCACCGAGAGCTGACCGCACCACACCACGTAACCTTCGATCCCTGTGCGCCATAGCACTTCCGCTGCGGATACTGCATAGTGAGGCCCGAATCGGCCTCGCAATCAGCGGGTCCGCAGCGAATGGACGGAAGCGATGGGATCGTTCGGATCAGCAGTCGGCGGCACGGGGCGGCCGGTGCGGGGGATCGCCCTCGACATCGGCAGCTCCCGCACCCGCGCCTGGGCACCGGGCGCGGGCGTCTTCGCGGACGTGCCGAGCGGTCCGGTGCGGCGCGGCCGCGTCACCGACTCCGCATCCCAGCTCCGACTGCTCCGCCGGCTGACCGCTTCGACCCCTGGCGACAGCGCCCACGACACCGTCGTGATGCTCACCCACCCGGTGCTCGCCGGCCCCCAGGAGCGGGAAGCGACGCGCCGCCTGGCGGACGACCTCGGTGCCGTACGGGTGATCGCCGTGGACAGCGCCCGCGCCGCGGCGGCGTACGCGGCACCGCCCGGCGGCGGCCCGCTCCTCGTCGTCGACCTGGGCGCCCAGCTGACCGAGGTCACCCTCGTCGTGGACGGCCTGGTCCAGGACGCCCGGCTCGCCGAGGCGGGGGTCGACGACGTGCCGGAGTCGGGCCGCGTACCCGGCGAGATCGCCGGCACGGCCGCCGACATGGTGAGCGACCTGTGGCGCCACGACAGCACGGGCGCGGTCCGCGAGGCGCTGCGCCGCGGCGTCCTGGTGACAGGCGGCGGCGCCCTCCGCCTGGACGCGACCGCCCGCCTGGCCCACCTCCTCCGGGCCCGCCTCCGGCTGGCGAACGACCCGGCGACCAGCGTCGTCCGCGGCGCCGGACTCATGCTCACCTCCGTCCTGCGTCACCCGGCGGGCCCCCTCGCCCGGAGCTGACCCGCCGGATGCGCCTTCGTCGCACGGGGCCCGGACGGACACGGGGCTCCTGGCCCGTGTCCGTCCGGGCATGACCGGTGCCGGTCAGCAGCCGGTGGACCAGATGTGGGAGTCGCCGCGGTCGTTGGCCGCGCCGTTGTAGCCGACCTCCTGCCCGGGGGCGAGACAGATGGTCATGCTGCCGCCCTGCCACGCGCTGTCGTAGACCTTTACGTGGTCCTTGATGCCGGGGCCCGAGATGCCGTGGTTGGCCCACGAGGAGTCGGTGTCGGAGATCCAGCTCTCCCACCAGCCGTCGTCTCCGCTCCAGTTGGCGCGCTGGCCGCCGAAGTTCGCGTCCTGCCAGACGCAGAACTCTCCGCTGGGGCATTCGGCCGCCCCTGCGGAGCCGGCGAGGGCGAGGCCGGCGGTGGTGGCCAGGAGCGCGGCGGCGGCGAGGGCGAGAAGTCGCTTCACGAGTGGTGGGACCTTTCTACGGGTGATCCGGACACGGGCAGTTCGGCTGCCCGACGCAGTGCGCGGTCGCGCAGCTGCCGGTATGCGGTGAGTTCGTCCCGGTGCAAGGTGCGCAGCTCGGCCAGCTCGGCGGCCTCCAGCCGCTTCCGCACCTCGTCGAGTCCGCTCTCGCGGCCGCAACGGGCGGCGACGGCCGGGTCGGGACGGGCGGGCCGGGGACGATCGGGCGGGGTCGCGCACCGGGTCCAGCGGGCGAGCGCCGCACGGTGGGCGGGGTCGGTGCGCATACGGGCCTGGGCCTCGGCGCGGAGGTTGTCGACGGTGACCTGGGCACGGAACCAGCGCCGCTGGTCGCCGTAGAGCCGCTGCCTGGCGGTGGCGAGGCAGCCGTCCTCGTGGGCGGTGACGGTGGCGCCCGTGGTGAGGGTGACGGAGAGTTCGCGCGGGCCTGCGCCGAAGAGCGCCGCTTGCAGCACACGGTCCTCGTCCGGCGCGCGGGGCCTGGCCGAGAGGGTGATCCCCCGGCCGCGCAGGCAGTCGACGGCGAGGCGGTGCTCGGCGGACCTGAGCAGTTCGTCCTGCGCGGCCCGGGTGACCGGAACCCCCGGGGGCCCCGCCCCTCCCGGCCCGACGACGGTGCAACCGGAGAGCATCAGCGAGGCGGCGGCGGTGACCACGGCGCGGCGGGCGCGGCCGGTCGTGCGAAGCATGGTGTCCCCCTTCGATCGTCCCTGGTCGGAGCGGCCCGAGGGTGATCGTCAGGCTGCCCGGGGTGATCACTTCCCGGGGGCTCGGCCACCATGCCGAGGGTCACTCGAACGAGTCGAACGCGCCGGGGTGCGCGCCCCCAGGGCGCCGTCGGCGTGCCGTGCGCACGGCGTCCGGGAACGACAAAGCCCCGGTTGGACGGGGGATTCCAACCGGGGCCGATCGCCGTGACGTAGAAGAGCGGTCACCTCTGGGGGGGACCTTGGGGACCGGGCCCCTTCGCAGTCACATACGTATGAACGGTCGACCGCTCCCGATTGTTCCGAGAGGTCCGGGGTGGGGCGATGTGAGTCACCTCACCCCCGTTTCGGCCGGTGCGCTCAGTCCTTCTCGGGACGGTAGACGGCGCCCGGCTCGGCCTTCCCGGGGGCGATGAGCTCCGGCACCGTCACGAAGGTGAAGCCGCGCAGCTTGAGCTCGTCGATGATCGAGGGGACGGCCGGGACCGTTCCGTCGTATATGTCGTGGAGGAGGATGATCCCGTCTCCGTGGGCCTGCTCCAGGACGCGCTTGCGTATGAGGGCCGAGTCGGTGGTGGAGTAGTCCTTGGCCGTGATGCTCCAGAGGACCTGCGCGAGCCCGAGTTCCCGGCTGACCTCGGACACCGTGTCGTCGGTCCTGCCCTGCGGCGGGCGCATGAGCGTGGGCTTGCGGCCGGTGATCTTCTCGACGGCGTCCTGGGTGCGCGACAGCTCGTCGCGCACCTCGGCGGCGTCGAGGTCGGTCAGGATCCGGTGGCTCCAGGTGTGGTTGGCGACCTCGTGCCCCTCGTCCGCGATCCGCTTGACCACCTCGGGGTAGCGGTTGACGTGCTTGTTGCCGAGCAGGAAGAAGGTGGCCGGGACCTGCTTCTCCTTGAGGATGTCGAGGAGCTTGGGGGTGTCCTCGCCGGGCCCCGCGTCGAAGGTGAGAGCGATGCACTTGACCTTGGCGCAGTCGACGCGGCGGGCGGTCGAACCCGCCTTGCCGTCCGTTCCCGCGTCGTCCCGGGCATCCTGCGGCGTGACCGTGTCGACTCCGCAACCGCCGAGCGTCAGCATCAGCGCCGCGGCGGCGAGCAGGGCGGTGGCCGTTCCCCCGCGTCGGGCCGTCCTGGATCGGAACATGGTGGATCCCGCTTTCCCCGTAGTGGCTTAGGTACAGCCGTGACAACCGCCTGGTCAGGGCGGCGCTCTCGACCGCCGAGAACTCTACACACGGTGTATACCGGAAAGATCGGCGGGGTCAGGCGAGCGCGGCAGCACGCACACACGGATGCGTCGGTACGGGGGCGGGGGGCACGAGCGCGGGGGCATGGGCCCGGAACGCATGGACCGCATGGGCGCGTGACCCTACGAGCGAACGGGAGAGCAGACGAACGGACTCACAGACACACGGGCACACGGGCACACCGGCACACCGGCACACGTGAACCCCGGGCGGGGCCCGTCCGCTCCGTCCGGGGTGTCTCGTGCCGCCCGCTCAGCGGGAGGCGAGCAGCAGGCGGGCCTCGGTCTCCTGGTCGCCGGAGACGGCCTGCGAGGACTGGATGTCGAAGCCCGTGGCGAGCACCTTCTGGACTTCGTCGACGGCGCGGTACCCACCGGTGAGTGTGGCACCGACCAGAGAGGTCAGCTGGGTGGGAGCGACCTCCTGGTGGCGGCCGCCGGCCGTGTCGAAGGTGGCCGTCCAGACGGTGGGCGCGGGTCCCGTGGCCGTCTGCGGATTCGGGGTGGCCGTGTCCTCCAGCTCATAGACGCTGTCGAGGACGTCGAAGACGGTCTGGGCGTCCTCCCGGCTGCAGTCGCACAGCTGCACGGTGACGTCGGTGTCGATGTGCAAGTCGTACACGTCGCTCATCTCCTCGCGGCCCGCCGGTCGCTCGTGGTGCCACGTGGTCGTCGTACGCGGGCGCTCGTCGTGCCACGTCTCCAGCATCCCTCGCGGAACGCGGTCCCGCGAGGCCCGCTCCGCTCGGTCAGTCCCGGCCGGTGATCGTGTCGACGGTGTCGGCCTCGGCGGCCGGTTTGTCGGGCCGGTGGCGTACGACGCGGGCGAAGCGGAGGGTAACGCCGGCCGGGTAGCGGGTCGATCGCTGGAGGCCGTCGTAGGCGATCTCCACGACGAGTTCGGGCCGCACCCGCACCGTGAACCCGTCGTCCGACTCGGCGAGTCCGCCGAGGTGCTCGGTCTGCCAGCGCAGCATCTCGTCGGTGAGTCCCTTGAACGTCTTGCCGAGCATGACGAACCCGCCTTCGGAGGTGCGCGCGCCGAGGTGGAGGTTCGACAGCAGCCCCGTCCTGCGCCCGTGGCCGCGCTCGACGGCCAGGACGACGAGGTCGACCGTGTGGACGGGCTTCACCTTCAGCCACGTACGTCCACGGCGACCGGCGATGTAGGGCGCCTCCAGGGCCTTGACGAGAACGCCTTCGTGTCCACGTGCCAGCGTGTCGGCGAAGAACCTCTCGGCCGCCTCGATCTGCGCCGGGTCGGCCGGGTCGGTGACGACGGTGCGGCGCACCCGGTGGAACGCCGGGAGCAGTCGGGCGAGCACCTCGTGCCGTTCCCGACCGGGGCGGTCGATCAGGCCTTCGCCGTCCACCGCGAGGACGTCGAAGAAGACGGGCGTCAGCGGCACCGCGGCGTGCGCGCCCGCCACGTCCGTCCTGGAGCCGACGCGGGACGCGGTGGTCTGGAAGGAGACGGGGCGCCCGGTGTCCGGGTCGAGCGCGATGACCTCGCCGTCCAGGATGAACCCGTCCGCCGGCACGGCCCGGACGGCCGCGACCACCTCGGGAAGACGGTCGGTGATGTCGTCGAGCGAGCGGGTGTGAACGCGGACGTCGTCGCCGCGACGGTGGACCTGGATGCGGAACCCGTCGAGCTTCTCCTCCACGGCGCACGGCCCCAGGGCCGCGACCGCCTCGCTCACCGAGCCCGCCGTGTGGGCGAGCATGGGCTGCACGGGGCCGCCGACCCGCAGCGTGAACCGGTCGAGGGCGGCGGTCCCCTCGGCGAGCACCGCCTGGGCGACCGGTGGCAGCGACCCTTCGAGCATCACCGCGCGCCGCAGCTCGGCGGCGGGCACGGTGGCGGCCTTGGCGACGCCCTCCAGCGCGATGGCGTCCAGGGCTCCTTGCCGCACCTCCCCGGTGAGCAGCCGCACCAGGAGCTCCTGTTCGTCGCGGGTCGCGGCGGCGAAGAGCGCGTGGACGAGCCGGGCCCGCTCGGCCTTGGACCCGGCACCGGAGACGGCAGCCAGTTCCGTCATCGCGGCGTCCACTCGGTCAAGAGTGAGTCCCGGCCGATCGGCAGGAGGAACCGCCGGCGGGACGACGTCCTTGAGCACGCTCCAACCGACGCCGATCCGCCCCTGCGGGAGCCGGCCCGACAAGTACGCGATGACGAGCGGACTCTCCTCGGGCCCGGCCTCCGCGAACAGCTCGGCGAGCAGACCGATCTTGCGGGAGCGCGCCGAGGCCGCAGCGACCTCCCGGGACACCTCCGCGACTTGGGCCAGCAGCATGGGCTCATCCTCCCCACACCCCGCCCCGGCCGCACCCCGGCCACCCACTCAGGGCCAGTTCACCGACCGCCTCCCTCGGCGGGTCCGCCCGCCACCGGTCCCCCTCCTACGGCGCAGCCGATCGAGAAGCCCGGCCCGCGCCGGACGACCGGGGGGCCGGTCCCGTACCGCCGGAACCGGCGGAACCGGCGAAATCGGCTCCGGCAGCGCGCCGTGCCGAGGTGCTTGCGGCGCGACGCCGGGTGGCGCAGGGGGAAGGGGAGGCATCGACAGAATCCCCGTGGCGTCACCAGGGTCCGCTCTCCGCACCCGCCGGACCATCAGCCCGGGCGTGAGAGCACCGGTCCACCCGTCGGCCGACGCGGCCACTCGCGCCCCGGACTCGGTCGAAGCCGAACTCAAAGCGGATCCCGACGCCGGGGCCGGGGCCTGGGCCGGGGCCGGGGCCGGGGCCTGGGCCGGGGCCTGGGCCGGGGCCGGGGCCGGGGCCTGGGCGGAAGCCGAGGTCCAAGACCCGATCGGGGTCAAAGCCGTGACCGGGGTCGAGGTCGTGACCGGTGTCGAGCTGGTGACCGAGGTCAAGGTCGTGCCCGGGGTCAAGGCGGTCGCCGAGGCGGCGGCCGGAGCCGGGATCACCGCGCGGCCCGGGGTCACAGCGGTGGCGGCGATGGCGGTGGCGGTAACGCCGATGACGGCATCGGAGGCGGAGGGGACCTCTCCGGGATACGGCGCCGACCGCCGGGCGCGCGCTTCGTCCAGGGCCAGGGCCAGGCTCATCCGGTGCCAGAGGATCTCGTCCGGCTCGGCCGCGCGCGTGAGTCGCTCGGCGACGTCGTGTGCGGCGGCGGCCACGGGCATCCCGGACGGCGGTGGTGGACGCAGCCGGTCAAGGTGGGCGCGCTCGTAGGGGTCGTCGACGACTTCGGCCAGCTGGACGGGGTCGAGGAGGGACGCGATGGCGGCGGCGCGGGCCCACGGGTCGTCCGTGGCGCGGAGGAGGAGACCGATGCGACGGGCCCGCCAGTTCCTGGGCCGCCGGTCCTCGTGTGCGGCGAGGCGTTCGCGGAGGTCGAGCGGAAGTCGCCCGGCGAGCAGGGCCGGCCATCGGTGGCCGAAGTCGGTGACTTCCTCTGCGAGGTACGTCCACACCACGGCGCGGTAGCGGTTCAGTGTGAACCGCACGGGGCTCAGGTGCCCCGTGCGGGCCAGCCTGGTGAAGCGTTCCGGGGTGATCGACAGAAGGGCCGCCGCCTCCCCCGTGCCGACCGTGCGCACGCGGTCGCGCAGGCCGGCGGGGAAGTCGGGGGCTCCTCTGAGGCGGTCGAGTTCGCCCCGCTCGACACGCCTCCGCCCGCCCTCGCCCGTCGGTACCGTCCTCACCAGACCGAGCTGGACCGCGAGCCGGAACTCGTCGCGCCTCAGTTCCAGTTCCTGTGCGGCCCGCGCCGGTGTGACCGTGCGCGTCCCTTCGTCCACCGTCATCGTGTGGCCTCCCCCGTGCGTCGCTGTTCTCTCCGTGCCGCGGATCCGTCGGACCCACAACGAGAACGTAACGCAGAGTGACGACATCTGCACGACCTGTGGACAACGCCCTGTGGACAACCGCCCCGTGGAGAGCGCCCCCACGGTCGACCACTCGCGCACGGCGCCGGACCGGGAGGAGTGGCGGCGTTCACCGCCCCGAGGTCAGAGCACGTCGCCCGGCATGCCGGGCTGTCGGGCCGCCACTCCGAGGTGCTCGCCGACGCGGTTCACCAGCAGGGTCATCTCGTAAGCCACCTGACCGACGTCCGCCTCCGCCGCGCTCAGGACGCACAGGCAGCTGCCCTCGCCCGCCGCCGTCACGAAGAGCAGCGCCTCGTCGAACTCGACCATCGTCTGCCGGGCCCGCCCTGCCCTGAAGTGCCGGCCCGAGCCCCGGGCGAGGCTGTGCAGGCCGGAGGAGACGGCCGCCAGGTGCTCGGCGTCCTCTCGTACGAGCCCGCTGCTCGCACCGGTCACCAGACCGTCGTTGGACAGCACCAGCGCGTGCCGTATGTACCCGACCCGCTGGGTCAGGTCGTCGAGGAGCCAGTCCAGGCCCTTGTCCAATGCCATCAGTGTTCCTCCCCCTGGGTGGTGCGTCCCCCGTCGACCCGGATTCCCGTGGTCCCCACGCCTCCGTGGTCCGCCGTATCGCCGCAAGCCTTACGCACTGTCGTGAACAGGGCAAGCACCCACCACGCCCGCGCGTGCCGTCCGGGCGTACGGCCGGGGGTCAGCCGACGCTGTCCAGGAGTCTCGCGGTGTGCATCCGGCCCGCGTACTCGACGAGCCGGATGAGCACTTCCTTGCCCGAATCGCGGTCGCGCGCGTCGCACAGCACGACGGGTGTGCCGCGGTCGAGGTCGAGCGCGAGGGAGACGTCGGCCGCGCCGTACGTACGCGCGCCCGTGAAGCAGTTGACGGCGACGACGAACGGTATTTTCCGGTGCTCGAAGTAGTCGACCGCCGGGAAGCAGTCCTCGAGGCGGCGGGTGTCGGCGAGGACGACGGCTCCCAGGGCGCCCTGCGACAGTTCGTCCCAGAGGAACCAGAACCGGTCCTGGCCGGGCGTCCCGAAGAGGTAGAGGGAGAGCCCGGAGCGGATCGTGATACGGCCGAAGTCCATGGCGACGGTCGTGGTGGTCTTCTGGTCGACGCCCCCGGTGTCGTCGACCGTCTGCCCGGCGCGGCTGAGCTGTTCCTCGGTGCGCAGGGGCCGTATCTCGCTGACCGCGCCGACGAGGGTGGTCTTGCCCACGCCGAACCCGCCGGCGACGAGGATCTTCAGGGCGAGGGCGGAGGTGTCCGTCTCGTCGTCCGCGCCGGTTCTCTCAGAGCGCTCGTAGGCCATCGATTACTTCCCTCAGGATTCTTTCGTCAGGGAGCTGTGCGGGCGGTACGGGCCTGCTGACGCGTACGAAGCCCGATTCGAGGAGGTCGCCGAGGAGGACCCGGACGACGCCGACGGGGAGGTCGGCGTCGGCGGCGAGTTCGGCCACCGACTGGGTCTCGGCCCGGCAGAGAGCGAGAAGGGACCGGTGCTCGGGCCCGAGGAGGGCCTCGTCCGCCGGTCCCGGCGGGTCGTCGTCCACGACGACGAGGGCGATGAGGTCGAACCGTACGTTGCTGGGCCCCGGCTTGGTGCGGCCGCCGGTCATCGCGTACGGACGGACGAGTGGTCCGGCGTCGGCGTCGTACCACTGACTGCCCGGCACGTATGGACCACCGCCGGTGCTGTCCTCGTTCATGGGATTTCTCCGGGTCAGCCGACGGCCGGCGGTGTCATCGTGAGCCGCGGCGGGGTGTGGAGGTGCTCGCCGACGCGTTTGACGAGGCGGGCCATCTCGTACGCGATGAGCCCGATGTCGGCGTTCGCGGAGCTCAGGACGGCGAGGCAGGAGCCGTCCCCCGCGGCGGCGACGAAGAGGAAGCCGTCGTCCATCTCGACCATCGTCTGGCGGACCCCGCCGGTGTGGAACTGGCGGCCCGCGCCCTTCGCGAGGCTGTGGAAGCCGGAGGCGATGGCGGCCAGGTGCTCGGCGTCCTCGCGGCTGAGCCCACTGGACGCGCCGACGGCGAGGCCGTCGTTGGAGAGCACCACGGTGTGGCGGACCTCGCGGACCCGCATGACGAGGTCGTCGAGGAGCCAGTCGAGCTCGCCGGAGCGGTGGTGCGAGATCCTCTCGTGGTCGATCATGCGTCGTCTCCTTCGGTGCGGGGGTCGTCGAGGGGTGCCGTGCCATGGCCGTGGCCGAGTCGGTGAACGGTGCCGAAGTCCGTGTTCGGGGAAGGTCCCTGGGACGCGTCCTGAGACGGAGCCCGGGATGGAGCCGGGTGCGGGCTCGCGGCTTGGCCCGGGTACGCGCGCGGGGCCGTGCTCGTGTACGGGTCGGTGTGCTGCCCGGGAGTCGTGCGGGGGTCCGCGCCGGTCCCCGGGGCGGATCCGGTACCCGGCTCGCCGCCGATGCCGGTCCCGAGGGGACGCCGGCTGCCGGGTACGGCGCCGCCGCCCCGCTGCCATCCGTCCTGGTAGGCCGCCATCCGGTCCCTGACCAGTTCCGGCGTGCGGGGGTCCGCCGCGGCGGTCGGTACGGCGACGGGCTCCGGCGCGGGCGCCTCGCGCAGCTGCGGGACCAGGCTCGCCTGGCGTACCCGACGGGGCAGTTCGGCCCCGGGGTCGTCGTGGGCGTCGCGTCCGGCAGGACCGGCCGCGCCGGCCGGTGCACCGGGTGGGCGCTCCCCCGCCGGTGGCGGTACGGCGGCGCCCCGGGGGCGCAGCGCGGTGACCCCGGCGGGCGGGTTGCCGGTGTCCGGCCCCGCGGCCAGCGCGGGCACGGCGGTCGGGCGCGGCAACGGCTGCGGGCGGGACGACGGCACGGCCTGCGGCGGGGACGGCGGCCGGGATCCGTCCGCTACGGGGGGTGTGCTCCCGGGCCGTGTACCGGTCGGTGGCCGCGGGTCACTCCGGCGCGGTGCCACGACGGGGCCCACGGGGGGTCCGACGGGCCGCATCGGCGCACCGGGCTCGAGCGCGGGGGCGGCCGGGGTGGGCGGCCCGGCCTGCGCCGGCGTACGCGGTCCCGGTGGTCGGCCGAAGCGGCGGGCCTCGGCGCGCTGTGCCTCGTCGCGTTCCCGCGCGGTGCGCGCGGCGTCCGTCCTCGGGCCACCGGCGGCGCGGCCCGCCGCGCCGGAGCCAGGCGTCCGCGGGTCCGCACTGTGTGCGGCGTGTGCGGCGGGTGCGGCTCCGGTGTGCGGGCCGTCGGGGCCGTGGTCGGCCGCCGGTGTGCCGCGGCCCGGCGGGAGTGCGCCCTGGAGCAGGTCGGTCGGGAGCAGGACGACGGCCGTGGTGCCGCCGTACGGGGAGGTCCTGAGGTTGACCTTGATGTCGTGGCGGGCGGAGAGCCTGCTGACGACGAAGAGGCCGAGGCGGTCGCTGTCGAAGAGGTCGAGCGCCTCGGACTGGCCGATGCGGTCGTTGGCCTCGGCGAGCGTCTCCTTGCCCATGCCGAGCCCCCGGTCCTCGATCTCCAGGGCGTATCCGTTGCCGACGGGTTCGCCGCTGACGCGCACCTTGGTGTGGGGCGGGGAGAACTGTGCGGCGTTCTCGATGAGTTCGGCCAGGAGGTGGGTGAGGTCGGCTACGGCTCCGCCGACTACGGCCGTCTCGGGCAGTCTGCGCACCTCCACGCGCGCGTAGTCCTCGATTTCGGAGACGGCGGCCCGGACGACGTTGGTCAGAGGGACGGGCATGCGCCAGGCCCGGCCCGGTGCGGCGCCGGAGAGGATGATCAGACTCTCGGCGTGGCGCCGCATGCGCGTGGTGAGGTGGTCGAGGCGGAAGAGGTCCCCGAGCTCGTTGGGATCGTCGGCACGCCGCTCCATGCTGTCCAGGAGGTTGAGCTGGCGGTGGACGAGGACCTGGCTGCGCCGGGCGAGGTTGACGAAGACACCCGAGATGCCGCTGGCGAGTTCGGCGCGTTCGACGGCGGCGGAGAGCGCCGCGCGGTGAACGGTGGTGAGGGCCTCTCCGACCTGGCCGATCTCGTCCTGGGAGACGGGCCCCGGCGGGGCCTCCGCCTGGACGTCGATGTCCTCGCCCGCGCGCAGTCGGCGCATGGCGGAGGGGAGTTTGCGCCGGGCGATGCCGAGGGCGGTGTTGCGGAGGCTCACGAGCTCGACGACGAGGCCACGGCCGATCCGGACGGAGATGACGAGGGAGGCGGCGACGGCGGCGAGGCCGAGGACGACGGCGGCGCCGCCCGCGCTGAGGGCACCGCCGCCGAACGGGTCGGCTCGGTCGGCCGCCGCGGTGCGGGCGTCGGTCTCGATCGCGGTGAGTCCGCGGCGCACGGCGGTGAGGGTGTCGTCCCAGTCGGCCGACGTGACCGCCTGGGCCGCCGGGCGGCCGGGGCTCGCGTCGCCGACGCGGTCCTCGGCCCGGGTCAGCCGGGTGTGGTCGCCACCGGTGGCGAGCTCGGCCCATTCGGCGCGGGCGTCGGCGGGCAGGTCGGCGGTGGTCGAGGCGATGAGGGTGCGCCGGATGTCGACGGCGCCGGAGAAGGCGCGGAGCCGGTCGTCGGTGAGTCGGCCGGTGAGATGGGCGGAGGTGAGGAGGGCGTCCTCGCGGGAGAGCATCTCGCCGGCCCTGCCGAATTCGAGGAGTACGCGCGCGTCCGACCCCTGCCCGCCGTCCTGGATGCCGGCGAGGGCGCCGCCGACGGCGAAGGCGGCGGAGACGGCGTCGGTGTACTCGTCGTACACCTGGTCCCAGTCGGCCCGGCCGTCGGCCGCGGCGGTACGGAGCTTGGCGAGGCCCTCGACCTTGCCGACGAAGGCGCCGACCCGGCCGGCGACCTCGTCGGGCAGGTCCCCGGTGTCGCCGACGGTGTGGGTGTCGTCCAGGCGGAGCCGGTCCACGGCCTCGTCCGTACGGCGGATCCGGTCCTTGAGCTCGGCGGCCCTGGTGGCGGCGGGTGCCGCGACCTGCCGTACGGCGGCGCGCCGTTCGTCCTGGAGAGCGGCGAGGGCGACCCACACGGGCTCGCGGATCTCGGCGTCGACGCGTTGGAGCCGCCGCAGTTCGACGACGTCCTGTGCGGTGGTGACGGTGGCGAATCCCCACAGGGCGAGGAGCGACACGACGGGGACCATCAGGAGCGACACGATCTTGGCGCGGACCGTGCGGGGTCGCAGGCCATGGCGCACGTGCCGCCCCTCGACACCCTGGGGACCGGTCGTGCCGGAGGTGCCACCGAAGGCGGGGCCACCGGAGGTGACGCTCGCCGAGGCGGGGCCCCTCGTCGCGGAACTCGCGGCGGAGTCGGAACGCGCGCCGTCGTGCGGCCCGGCCGGGTCGGCGGGCGGGGCGGGCGGCGTGGCCGGTGCCTTGGCGGAGGGTCCGTTGGCGGATGTGCGGCCGGTGGTCGGGGCGGCCTCCGGGGTGTGCGGACCCGGCTCGTCGGCGGGCGGCCCGGCGTGTGCGCGCCGCCCGCGTGCGGCGGCCGGAGGCGGTGCGGCCTCGGCGCCCTTGGTCTTGCGGGGAGTTCGCATGGCCTCCTCGTTCCGGCTGCTTCGTGCTCTGGTGCGGTGGGTCGTGCGCGCTGGTGAAGCGGTGTGGGGGCTGGGTGGGGGTGGGGTGGCGGTGGGGGTGAGCTCCGGTGGCGGTGGGAGTGGGAGTGAGTTCCGGTCGCGGGTGCGGGTCAGTTCGTGGGGGTGCGGGCGGGTTCGGCGGTGCGGAAACCGGGCGGTGCGACGTCCACAGCGCGCTCGTCCGGTTCGGTCAGGCGCCCGGCGGAGGCGTACGCGGCGCGCTCCCTGGCCGTCGGGGACAGGGCCACGAAGGCGGAGGTGATGAAGAGGTACGAGCCGAGGCCGACGGCGAGCGGGAAGATGAACTGCATGACCGTGGCCCCGGGGAGGACCTCGGCGGAGGGGACGACCTCGACCCCCACCGCGAACATCCCCGTGTAGTGCATGCTGCTGACGGCGGCGCCCATCACGAGCGAGGCGACGGCGACCGCGGCCGGCGCGTGGATGTTGAGGGCCGCCCACAGTGCCGCGGTGGCGGCGACGACCGCGATCAGGACCGAGAGGGCGACGAGGACGGGGTCGTACGTGACCCGGCCGTGGAGCCGGAGGGCGGCCATGCCCATGTAGTGCATGCTCGCCACGCCGATGCCCGTGGTCAGTCCGCCGATCAGGAGCGAGCGGACCCGGTCCTGTCCGTAGCCGACGGCGAACACCCCGACGCCGACGACGGCCATCGCGATGACGAGGCTGAGGATGGTGAGCGGCACGTCGTACCGGATGTCGGTACCGGTGACGCCGAAGCCGAGCATCGCGACGAAGTGCATCGTCCAGATACCGGTGCCGATCGCGGAGGCGGCGGTGAGCAGCCAGTTACGCCGTGATCGTCCGGTCGCGTCGAGCGCCCGTACGGTGCAGCGCAGCCCGAGGGCGGCGCCGATGCAGGCCATCGCGTACGACAGCGCGGGTGTCAGCCAGCCGAAGGTGGCGTGGTCCAGGTGTCCCATGGCTCCGGGACGCTAGTGCGCATCAGGGGGCGCACCAGGGGCGCATTTCGAAAGCTGATGGAATATGACAGAGAGATGGTCCCGAACGATCACGCCGAGCTCGAACGTGTACTCAGAACGTTCACCCCTCCGAGTGCGCGATCATGAGCGCATGAGCGATGACCCCACACACGTACGAGAGTTCTTCGGCGCCCGGGCGGCCGACTGGGACAGCCGGTTCCCCGATGACGGACCCGCGTACGCCGCCGCCGTGCAAGAGCTGGGCCTGCACCCCGGGGACGCCGTGCTCGACGCCGGCTGCGGGACCGGCCGGGCGCTCCCGCCGCTCCGCGCCGCCGTCGGCCCCACCGGCACCGTACTCGGCGCCGACCTCACCCCCGAGATGCTCGCACAGGCCGTCCTGGCCGGTCGCGGCGGCCCGAACGCGGTGAGCGACGAGAGCGGGCACGGCGGCACGGACGGGACCGCGACCCTGCTACTCGCGGACGTCGGCCGACTCCCGGTGCGCGACGGCGCCCTGGACGCCGTGTTCGGCGCCGGGCTCGTCTCCCACCTGGCCGACCCGGTCGCCGACCTGCGCGAACTGGCCCGCGTCGTCCGCCCCGGCGGCCGACTGGCGCTCTTCCACCCGATCGGCCGAGCCGCCCTCGCAGCCCGTCACGGCCGACAGATCACGCCGGACGACCTGCGTGCCGAGCCGCAGCTCCGCCCGGTACTGGCCGAAGCCGGCTGGCGGCTCGTCAGCTACGTCGACGAGGACGCGCGCTACCTGGCACTGGCCGTACGAGAGGCCTGAGCAGGCCCCGGCGCTGGAGGGCACCAGCGGATCCACCTGTGTCCGGGCCGCCGGCGGTGCCGGTGGTCCGGCAGGCGCGGCGGGGCGCGACGGGGTGCCGCGGGGTGCCGCGGGGTGCCGCGTCAACTCCCACCGCTCCGGCCGGATGTGGCAGAGTCGGACGGGTCGGCGGTCCGACTCGGCGGGGGCTCTGCACGTGCCCGCCGGGGGCCGTGTCGGGGTGAGGGAGCGGTGCGTGGCACGGGTGGTGGACGGTCGGTTCGAGCTGGTGGCACGGCTCGGCGGTGGCGGCATGGGCACCGTGTGGAGGGCCCGCGACCTGATGCTCCATCGTGAGGTGGCCCTCAAGGAGGTGCGTCCGCCCGACCCGGCGCTCGCCGAGTACGACCCCGAGGGCGCCCGTGAACTCCGCATCCGGGTCCTGCGCGAGGCCAGGGCACTCGCCCGCGTGGCGCACCCTCAGGTGGTGACCATCCATCACATCGTCGACGGCGGCGAAGCCACGTACCCCTGGCTCGTCATGGAACTGGTCGCCGGCGGCTCCCTCCAGGACCGGCTCGACCGTGGCGACCTCACGCCCGGCGAGACCGCCACGCTGGGGCGCGGCATCCTCGCGGGACTACGGGCCGCTCACGTGGCGGGCATCCAGCACCGGGACATCAAGCCCGCGAACGTCCTGCTGGGACCGGACGGCGTGCCCGTCCTCACCGACTTCGGGATCGCCGCCATCCACGGGGCCACCGCCCTCACCGCCGCCGGCTCGATCATCGGCACGCCCGACTACATGGCCCCCGAGCGCGTCTCCGGCGAGGAGGGCGGCCCGCCCGCCGACCTGTGGTCGCTCGCGATGACGCTGTACGTCGCCGTGGAAGGCCACCATCCGCTGCGCCGCGCCAACACGCTGGCCACCCTCGCCGCCGTACTCGGCGAGGATGTACCCCCGCCCCGCCGCGCCGGACCGCTGACGCGGACCCTGACGGCGGTGCTCGTACGGGATCCGGCTGCCCGACCGGACGGCGAGGAGCTGGACCGGATGCTGGCCGAAGCCGAATCCGAATCCGAGGCGGAGACAGGCTCCAAGCCCCAGACCCAGACCCAGACCCGAGCCAAAGCCCAGCCCCAGCCCCAGCCCCAGCCCCAGCCCCAGCCCCAAAGCCAAGCCCAAGCTCAGGCCGACACCGAAACCGAAACCGAGGACACCGACACCAACACCGACACCAAGGCCCCACCGGCCACTTCATACCACCTCGCACCACCGCTACAGCCCCCGCCGCCGCTACGACCCCCGCCCCAAGCGCCGCCCCGGAAGCAGCGCCGCGCGTTGTACGCGGGGTTGGCCGTCGTCGCGGCGCTGAGCGGTGTGCTCGTCTGGAACCCGTTCGCCGGGAAGGGCGGCGAGGGCGACGACGACGGGACCGCCGGCAAGGGTGGCAGCCACAGCCCGTCCTCCGGCGCGCCGTCGACGGGCGGGTCGGGCGCGCCCGCGACGGGCGGTACCGCCGGGATCACCATCGGGATCAAGTTCGATCAGCCGGGCCTCGGCTGGAAGAAGCCGGACGGCACGTTCTCGGGCCTGGACGTCGACGTTGCGACGTATGTGGCACGTGCGCTCGGCCACGATCCGGGGGACATCACGTGGAAGCAGACGTCGAGCTCGACCCGTGAGTCGGTCCTGGGCAACGGCGACGTCGACCTCGTCGTGGCCACGTACACGATCAACGAGAAGCGGAAGCAGCAGGTCGACTTCGCGGGCCCGTATCTCGTGGCCCATCAGGACGTCCTGTTGCCGGCGGCCGACACGTCCGTCGACGTGCCGGCCATCTGAACGGGCTGCGGGTGTGCTCGGCCACGGGTTCCACGTCGGCGCTCACCCTCCGGACGATCGCCCCGCAGGCGCAGCTGGTGACGTACGACACGTACGCGCGGTGCATCGACTCCTTGGACGCGGGCAACGTCGACGCCGTCACCACCGATGACTCGCTGCTCGCCGGTTACGCCGCGCAGGAAGGGTACGAGGGCCGGTTCAGGCTCGCCGGCCTCGGCCTCACCGAGGAGCGGTACGGCGTCGGTCTCGCCAAGGGCAGCCCGCTGCGGGAGACGGTCCGGACGGCGCTCGCCCGGATGGTCTCCGACGGCTCGTGGGCCGCGGCCGTCCGCAAGAACCTGCCGCTCCTGCGCACGGACCCGCCGCCCGTCCCTGAGTGACCTCCCGGGCCCGGACGCCGCTCCCGGATCTCGGATGCCAACGCGCCCTTCTGTCACGGCACTTCACTGTCTACCGTGGACATGCCGGGCAATCGTGCCCGGGAGAGGCGGCGGGCCGTGGCACGAGTACCGGAAAGACTGCGCAGACTCCTCCCCTCCGCACGGCGGGCGCCCTCGGCCGCCGCGCCGGCGCCGCCGCGCGCCCGGCAGGGGCACAACCTCTTCGAAGCGGCGGCCGTGTACGTGGCGGCGTGCGCCGAGGACGACCCGGCCCGGGCGGAGGAGGCCGCGAGCTGGGTCTCGCCCGGCATGCTCACCTTCGGCGTCAACGAACTGGCCTGCAGGGCCGTCCTCACCCTCGCCCGGGAGCGGAACGAGACACCGGGCGCCGTCGCCCGCTCGCTGCTCGGTCTGCGCGCCGAGGCCCCGCGCCGGCCCGTGGGAGACGCCTGACCGGCGGACCAGAGAGGGCGAGGTTCCGTGGCGGAGCCCCTCGACGCGCGGGTTACTCACTGGTTAAGGTGCGCCGACGACCGGATGGGGAGGCTGCCGTGGCTGGGACGGACCCGATCGCCGAGGCAGGGGCCGAAGGCGACGCGGACGCGTTGTTCGTGCTGACCGCGGCGCTGCTGACGCCCGAACGCTTCCCGAGCGTGCTCGGGGACGACTACCCGGCGGCCTGCGCCGCGCTGGGGCTCCAGCCGTACGCGGAGGGGTACGGGCTCGTCTTCGGCCAGGACGGGCTCGGCGCGCGGTGGACGGTGGTCGTCGACGACGTGTCGCTCGTCGCGGTCGCCATCTCCTCCTGGGACTGCGGCATGGCGTACGACCTGTCGCCCGACGAGCGTTCGGTGGTGACCGGCCTGCCGGGGTGGCCGCTCGACCTGGCCAGCCGCGCCCCCGGCGTGCCGGCTCCGCACGACCCGGAGCCGCAGGAGGGCGACCCCGACCCGCTTGTCCCGCCCTCCGGCACGGAGTGGGGACCGGCCCAGCGTCGTCTCGGCGCCGACGAGGTGGCGCTCCAGTGGGCCGCCTGGCGGTCCCGGGCGGACGACGAGGAAGCTTCCGCCGACCGGCCGGGAGCGGATCACGACGAATTGTCCGCCGGGCGGCCGGGAGCGGATGCCCACGAAGCGTCCGACGACCCGTCGGGGTCGGACGGCACCGCGGCGCCCGCAGTCCAGGCCTCGGAAGGCGATGAGGCGCCCGCTGCACACGACCCGCACCCCGACCCGTACGACGGGGTCAGGCATGCCATCGCGGAACTCCGCGGCTACCTGGAGGAGGCGCCGCCGATCGGGCGGGTCCGGGCCGACGCCGATCCGAAGGACGGCCCGTGCACGCTGCGCGCGGACGGCCCCGGCTGGTCGCTGGCGGCCCGGTCCGACGACATGGCCTTCGTGCTCCTCGACGAGGTGCCCCGCGAGGTGCTGCCGGTGCCCAGGACCCCGCAGCTGGCCGCACTCCTCGACGGACTCGCCGGGATGGCCGTACGCCCGTCCTGAGCGGGTACGCGGGCGCGTGTGGCCCGTCAGGTCAGGGGGCGTGGCGTACGCCGCCGGCCCGTCAGGTCACGGCGTGCCCGTACGCGGTCGCGAGACCGTCGAGCTCGGGGTCGCCGAACACGGTCCGCAGCGTCCCGAACGCCGCGACCTTGTCCTCGCCGAACCGGCCCACGGCCACCGTGTACGTCTCCGGGGACACGAACCTCGGCGGCGTGCTCTTGCTGTGGAACTTGTCCGCGTACATCACGAGGCGCTCCTCCGGTGTGACCGCCACGTAGTCGGCCGGGGGCAGCGGCAGGCCCTGCTTGAGGACGTCCTCCTTGGTCAGGCCGACGCCCGTGTGGCACGAGCAGAAGCGGCACAGCACCTCCGGAAGCCCTTCGGCCGCGAGGAGGTCGTGGCCGAGCATCCCGTGCAGGAGGTAGCTCCGGTCGTCGCGCCGTCCCTCGGCGTCGTACAGGCGGTAGACGCCGATGTCGTGGAGGAGGCATCCCGCACGCACGAGCTCCGGGTCGACGCCGTGGTCCGCGCGCGCAAGCAGCTGCTGAGCCACCTGCCACACGATCTCGCAGTGGGTGAAGACGCGCTCGAAGGCCGCTTCGTCGGGCGCGTACTTCAGGTGCAGCGCGCGGATCTCGTCCGTCGTGGGAATCTCCATCCCCGCAGCGTAGCGAGTGCCCGCCCGATGATCGGCGCCCATTCGGCACCCACATGAGGCGGCAGCCCGGGGTGTGGTTCCGAACCATGGTCCAGCGGTGGTGGCACGCCGCACGATGTGGCGCTGTACACGTCACATCGTCCCCTCGGAGGCCCATCATGCGCCTGTTCCCAGGCGTCTCCCTGTTCGCCGCGCTGCTGACCGGGGTCACCGTCCTCGCTCCCGCGAGCCCTGCCGGGGCCGAGACGGGCGCCGCCGCGCACTGCGCGCGGCAGGACCGGCTCCATGTGCCCGGTGCCGAGCTCCAGCGAGCCGCGTGTCTGGAGGACCTGACGACGGCGGGCCTGGCCGGCACGACGTACACCGACATGGCCGACCAGGCAGGTCTGGCCGCGAAGGGGACCCGTAACCCCTCGGGGGTGCCGGGCGTGCAGATCGACGGCTACTTCCCCGACGACTCGCGTCTCAACGCCACCCACGGCTGGTCGCACGACGCGCAGTTCGTGATCCGGCTGCCCGACCACTGGAACGGTGGGCTCGTCGTCACCGGCGCGCCGGGCACGCGGCGCCAGTACTCGACGGACGCGCTCATCTCGGACCGGGTCCTGGCGCAGGGCTTCGCGTACGCGGCCACCGACAAGGGCAACACCGGCCCGAACTTCTTCACCGACGGGCAGGCTCCGGGCGACGCGGTCGCCGAGTGGAACCGCCGGGTGACCGAACTGACGCGGGCCGCCAAGAAGGCCGTACGGCAGCGATACGGGAAGGCCCCCGGGCGCACGTACATGACGGGCATCTCCAACGCCGGCTACCTGACGCGCTGGCAGCTGGAGAACCGGCCCGAGCTGTACGACGGCGGGGTCGACTGGGAGGGCGTGCTCTGGACCACGCGCGGCCCCAACCTCCTGACCAGCCTGCCCGTCACGGTGGCCAGGTCCCAGGGCCTGGCCACCGACGACGACCTGATCGCGGCGGGCTTCGCGCCCGGCTCGCGCTTCCTGTGGCCGTACCACGAGAAAGCGTACTGGGGACTGACGCAGAAGATGTTCCGGGCCGAGTTCGACCCCTCGTACGACCCCGCCTGCCCGGGCCCCGCCATCGGCGGCACGGTGGAGCAGATCCTCGCACCGTGCGTCTCGGACGCCTCGTACGACTACGCCTCCCGGCCGGCGGCCGTCCATCGCGCGGTCGCGAAGGTCGCGCTCACCGGCCGGATCGGCAAGCCGCTCATCACCCTGCACGGCGACCTCGACACCCTGCTGCCCATCGCCACCGACTCGGACGTGTACGCGGGGATGATCGACGCGCGCGGGCGGGGCGGGCTGCACCGGTACTACACGGTGCAGGGCGGGACGCACACCGACGGCCTGTACGACACCTATCCGGACCGGCTTCGTCCGATCCTGCCGTGCTACCGCTCCGCGTTCGACGCGCTGACGCGCTGGGTCGAGGAGGGTACGGCTCCGCCCGCGGACCGCACGATCGCGCGGCCGGCGGGCGGTGACCTGGTCGGCTCCTGCGCTCTGGAGGACTGAGCGGGGACCTCGGGCAGCCCTGAGGGCTCAGACCCGTTCCAGCGGGAGGTGCGGCTCCGCCGGCAGTTCGACCCGGATCGGGTCGCCGGGGCCCACCTCCCCGCCGGTCAGCACGATGCCCATGATCCCGGCCTTCCGGACGATCTCGCCGTTCTCGTCGCGGCCGACGACCTCCTTGAGGAGGCCGTGCCGGAAGGTGTCGATCTGCGCGCAGGGGTTGCGCAGTCCGGTGACCTCGACGACCGCCTCGGCGCCGATCCGCAGGAGCGTGCCGGTGGGCAGTCCGAGGAGGTCGATCCCCCGGGTCGTGATGTTCTCGCCGAGGTCGCCGGGCGCGACCTCGAAGCCGGCGCCCGCGACGTCGTCGAAGAGCTCGGCGTGGATGAGGTGGACCTGGCGCAGGTTGGGCTGGGTGGGGTCCTGTGCGACGCGGGAGCGGTGCTTGACCGTCACGCCCGCGTGGACGTCGCCCTCCACGCCGAGCCCGGCGAGCAGCGTGATGCCCTCCCGGTTGGGCTTGGTGAACGAGTACGTGCCGTTGCTGCTGACCGTGGTGACGATGCCGCCGCTCATGGTGCGAGCTCCCCTTCTCTGCCTCCGGGCGGCGGCGAACCACCCCCGGACCGATGATCACATCGCGCCCTGCACACCGACCCTACTCGGCGCCCTCGGCCCGGAGCGGCGCGCCCACCTCGTGCAGATGACCGAGCGCCTGCCGGTACGAGTCGACGAAGCCCGTCTCCGTGTACGGGACGCCGAGCGCGGCGCAGTGGGCCTTGACGGCGGGCTGGGCCAGTCGGAGGTGGGGGCGCGGCATGCTCGGGAAGAGGTGGTGCTCGACCTGGTAGTTGAGCCCGCCGAGGAACCAGTCGGTCAGGGCGCCGCCGCGGATGTTGCGCGAGGTGAGGACCTGGCGGCGCAGATGGCCCCAGCTGTCGCCGTCCTCGTGCTCGTCCGGCCGCTCCATGCCCTTGTGGTTGGGGGCGAACGCCATGCCGAGGTGCAGGCCGAGGACCATCTGGTGGACGAGCGCGAAGACGAGGGCCTGGGCGGGGGTGAGGAGGGTGAGGAGCAGGGCCGTGTAGCCGGCGAAGTGGGCGAGGAGCAGGCCGCCTTCGACGAGCCGTTCGCGGCGGGTCCGGCACGGGCCGTCCTTCGCGAGCAGGGACTGGACGCCGTACACCTTCAGCGCGATGCCCTCCAGCGTCGTCAGCGGGAAGAACAGCCAGGCCTGGTGGCGGGTGAGGAACCCGCGCAGGCCGGTGCGGCCCGCCGTCTGGTGTTCGGCGAAGACGAGGATGTCCGCCGCCACGTCCGGATCCTTGTCGAGGTGGTTGGGGTGGGCGTGGTGGCGGTTGTGCTTGTCGTTCCACCACTCGCGGCTCATGCCGAGGAGGAGGTTGGCGTGGACGAGCTGGATGATCCGGCTCGCCCTGCGGTCGGCGGTGATCTGGGCGTGGCCGGCGTCGTGGCCGACGAACGCGGCGCGGGCGGACAGCAGGGCCAGGGGAACGGCGAGGAGGAGCGCCCACCAGGACGGGCCGACCAGGGCGAGGCCGGCCACGACGGCCGCGATGCCGAGCAGGTTGACGGCGATGCCGCGGGCGTACCAGCCGGGGCGGTGTTCGAGCAGGCCCTGCTCCCTGACCGTCCGCAGGAGCGGGGTGAACTCGCTGGCGCCCCTGGCGCGACCGGGCTTCCCGGGGGTGACGACGGGGAGCGCCACGGACGGCGCTGCGGCCGGGGGCAGGACGGTGGCCTGGGACATGTGGGGCTCCGGTTTCTGTCGGTCAGGGTCGGCGGGGCCGGTCAGGGGGCCGCCTGGCTCGGCTCGCGTGCGGCCGCTGGGCGTCTACCGAAAACGTACGGATCCGTGATCACCCAGGGCCATGGCGTCACCACCCGTCCCCGGCAGGGGGCGATCCCGGGGACGGGGGTGGGGCCAGCCCCACCCCCGCCACCTGTGAGGCGGATCACGCCGGATGATGACGCGTCAAGCCTCGACTGTCAGGTAACCTCGGCCGCTTGGTCCCGGTAGTCAAATTTGAGGAATGCGTTGTCGCTGTCGCACGGACCCCATGACTCGGCCCGCGAACCCGCTCCCACGCCCACTCCCACTCCCACTCCCGTCCGGGAACCCGCCCTCGGGCTCTCCCCCGCACTCGCCCGCCACGCCGCCGTCTTCCTTCCCGCCGATCCGCCCCGCGCCGGCCGGATCGCCTTCTGGTCACCGGACGGCGAGGCCCTGCCGGTCGGAGGCGACGACCCGTCGGCGACCCCCGGCGCTCCTGACTCCCCCGTCGCCGACGGCTCCGTGTCGCCGCACGTCGAGATCACGGTCGTGGATGAGGACGGCCTCCAGGCCGTGACCGTCCCCGCCCACACCGTGTCCGTACGGGACGCGCTGCCGTTGCTCGTCCGCGCACGGTTCTCGGACACCGCCTCGCCGGCCACGGCGTTCTGGGGCGCCGCGTCGCTCCTCGCCCTCGACCTCGTCTCCCGCGGCCTCCTCCTGCCCGGCCTCACCGCCGAAGACCTGGACGCGTGGCGCGTCGGCCCCCTCGGCCCGCAGGAGCTGGCGGAACTCCGTACGCTCGCCGCGTCGATGCCTCCCGTGGCCCACGCCGTTCCCCTGTCCCTGGACGAACCGCTGCTGCTGCCCGCACCCGAAGCGCTGCTCCGCGCCTTCGCCGACGCGGTCGCGGACACCCTCCCCCGGACTCCGGCCGCTCCCCTCGCGGCCGGCGGCCTCGCCTTCGCCGCCGGCGAGCCACAGCCGATCCCCGAACAGCGGGCGTGGGCCGCCGATGTGGCGGCCGTCCACGACGCGGGAGTCCGGCTGTCACTCCGCCTCGAACTGCCCGGCTTCACCGCCGAGGCCCACGACGCGCCGTCCTTCCGCGCGGTGCTCCAGCTGCACGGAGTCGCCGACCCGACCCTCGTCGCCGACGCGGCGGAGGTCTGGGCGGGCTCCGGCCCGACGGGAGCGGCCTTCGGCCCACGCGCCCGCATGGACGCCCTGCTCGCCCTGCGGCGCGCCGCCCGCGCCTGGCCCCCGCTGGCCCCGCTGCTCTCCGCGGCCGTCCCCGACACCGTCGACCTCGCCGACGAGGAGGTCACGGAGCTCCTGGGCCCGGCCGCCCAGGCGCTCGCGGCGACGGGCGTCCAGGTCCACTGGCCGCGCGAACTCGCGGAACGGCTGACCGCCCGAGCGGCGATCGGCCCCGTGGACCCGGGCCGGGAGGGGACCGGTGAACACCCCTCCTCCTCCGCGTTCTCCTCTTCCGTCGCCTCCTCCGACTCCCCGGATGACTCTTCGCCCTCCTCCTCTTCCTTCTCCTCGTCCCTCCCTTCCTTCCTGTCCGCCGACGCTCTGCTCTCCTTCCACTGGCGCTTCGCCGTCGGTGACCAGGAGCTGACCCGAGCCGAGCTCGACGGCCTCGCCGAGGCCGGACGGCCGCTCGTCCGGCTGCGCGACCGCTGGGTCCTGGTGGACCCGGCCGAGCTGCGCCGGGCGCGGGCCCAGCAGGACCGCAAGGTGACCCCGGTGGACGCCCTCGCGGCCGTTCTCACCGGAACGACCGAGATCGACGGGCGCGCCGTCGAAGTGGCGGCGACCGGATGGCTGGAGCGGCTGCGGGAGCGGCTGGCCGACCCCGACGGCGGCCGGCCCGAGATCGCTCAGCCCGCCGCACTCACCGCGACCCTGCGCGACTACCAGCTGCGCGGGCTCGACTGGCTGCACCGAATGACCTCGCTCGGCCTCGGCGGCTGCCTCGCCGACGACATGGGCCTCGGCAAGACGATCACCGTCATCGCACTCCACCTGCACCGGCAGACCGACCCGGCCTCCGCGGGCCCCACGCTCGTTGTCTGTCCCACCTCCCTCATGGGCAACTGGCAGCGGGAGATCGAGAAGTTCGCCCCCGGCACGCCGGTCCGCCGCTTCCACGGCGCCCACCGCGACCTGGAGGAGCTCACCGACGGCGGCTTCGTCCTCACCACGTACGGCACCATGCGGCTCGACGCCGCGCGGCTCGCCGCGCGGAACTGGGGGCTCGTCGTCGCGGACGAGGCCCAGCACGTCAAGAACCCGTACTCGGCGACGGCCAGGCAGCTGCGGACCATCGGGGCACGCGCACGCGTGGCGCTGTCCGGCACGCCGGTGGAGAACAACCTCTCGGAGCTGTGGGCGATCCTCGACTGGACCACGCCGGGGCTGCTCGGCAGCCTCGGAGCGTTCCGGACCCGGTTCGCCGCCGCCGTCGAGGGTGGTGCCGACCCGGCCGCCGCCGGACGCCTCGCGGCCCTCGTCCGCCCGTTCCTGCTGCGCCGCCGCAAGTCCGACCCCGGGATCGCGCCCGAGCTGCCGCCGAAGACGGAGACCGACCGCGCCGTCTCCCTGACGCCGGAACAGGCCGGACTGTACGAGGCGGTGGTACGGGAGACCCTGGAGGCGATCGCCCGGGCCGACGGCATGGAGCGCCGGGGCCTCGTCATGCAACTCCTCACCGCGCTCAAGCAGATCTGCAACCATCCCGCCCAGTACCTCAAGGAGGAGCGGCCGAGGATCGCGGGCCGCTCGGGCAAGCTGGAGCTGCTCGACGAACTGCTCGACACGATCCTCGCCGAAGACGCGCGCACCCTGGTCTTCACCCAGTACGTGGGGATGGCCCGGCTCTTGGAGACGCATCTGGCGGCGCGGGGCGTGCGGACGCAGTTCCTGCACGGCGGCACGCCGGTCGCCGAGCGGGAGGCGATGGTCGCCCGCTTCCAGGACGGGGGCGTCCCCGTGTTCCTCCTCTCCCTGAAGGCCGCCGGGACAGGGCTCAACCTCACCCGGGCCGAGCACGTCGTGCACTACGACCGCTGGTGGAACCCGGCCGTCGAGGCACAGGCCACCGACCGCGCGTACCGGATCGGCCAGGACCGCCCGGTCCAGGTCCACCGCCTGATCGCCGAGGGCACGGTCGAGGACCGGATCGCGGCCATGCTCGACCGCAAGAAGGATCTCGCGGACAGCGTGCTCGGGACGGGCTCGGACGCCCCGCGGGAGCTGACCGAACTGACCGATGCCGAACTGGCGGAGCTGGTGCGACTGCGAGGGGACGGACGATGAGCGACACAGGACACGGCACGGGGTACGGGCCCGCCGACGGACCCCTCGGTGGGCCCCTCGGCGGACACGGGGGCACGCCGGGCGGCGGGCACGGCGGCGACGAGCGGACGTTCGCGGCGCTGCCGCCGACGCAGGGCACGACGTTCGCCCGGACCTGGTGGGGCCGGGCATGGCTGAAGGCCCTGGAGGACACCGCGCTCGAGGGCGCCCAGCTGAAGGCCGGGCGCCGGCACGCGCGCGCGGGAGCGGTGGGCGCCGTGACCGTACGGCCCGGCCGGATCACGGCGATCGTCAAGGACCGGGACGGCACCGCGTACCGCGGCGACGTCCTGGTGCGGGCGCTCTCGGAGGACGAGTGGGAGCGGTTCCTCGACCTCGCCGTCGACAGCGCGGGGCACATCGCGGCGCTGCTCGACCGCGAGATGCCGCCCCACCTGGTGGAGGACGCGGCGGCGGCCGGGCTGGACCTGCTGCCCGGCATCGGTGACCTCGAACCCGAGTGCGGCTGCGATGCCTGGGACCACTGCCCGCACACGTCGGCACTCTGCTATCAGGTCGCGCGCCTGCTCGACGAGGACCCCTTCGTCCTGCTGCTGATGCGGGGGCGCGGCGAACGCACCCTCCTCGACCAGCTCCAGGCCCGCAGTGCCGCGCGTGCCTCCGGCGCGCCGACGCGCGGCGACGGCAGCGGGGACGACACGCCGGCGGCGGGTGCCCCGACGGGTACGGGTGGCATGCAGGGCGTGTCGGCTGCCGAGGCGTACGCGGAAGGGTTCCTCCTCCCGCCGCTGCCCGCGCCCCCGGCCGCCGTCGCCGCCCCGGGCGTCCCGCCCGGCCTGGACACGGACACGGATCCCGAGCCGGGTGTCGACCCGACGGCTCTGGAGTTCCTCGCGGCGGACGCGGCCGCCCGTGCCCACCGGATGCTCGTCGCCGCCCTCGGGTCCCCGGGGGCCTCGGCCGCGTTCGGGACCGCCTCCGCCTCCGCCTCCGCGGCGGCGGGGTTCGGGGCCGGGACCGGGACCGGTGCCGGTGCCGGTGCCGGTGCCGGTGCCGGTGCCGGGGCTGGCACCGGTGCCGGTGCCGGGGCTGGCACCGGTGCCGGGGCTGACACCGGGGCCGTACCCACATCTACATCCGTACCCGCATCCGCCGGAGAGAATCCGGCGGGACCTCGGCTGACGGCCGCTCAGGACGCCGTACGGCTCGCGGCGGACTCGCCCGTGTCGTGGATCAGGGCACGACTCGCCGCCGGTTCCGGCAGGACGCCGGCGGAACTGGACCTGGCCACGCGCGCGTGGCGGCTCGGGGGTGCCGCCGCCCTCTCCGTACTGGAGGAGGAGTGGACCCCGGGCGCGGAAGCCCTCGTTCGGGCCGGCGCGCGGCTGGCGGAGGCCTGGGAGGACGACGAACGACCCGTTCTGCGGCGCTCGGGTGCCCGGTGGACGGCCGTGGGTGCGGATGCGCAGCTCCGGCTCGGCGTCGACGGTCGCTGGTGGCCGTACGCCAAGGAGGGTGCTCACTGGTCACCGGTGGGGCCGCCGGACCGTGACCCGGCGGTCGCCCTCGCGACGGCGCAGACGCCCCGTGGGGCGGGTGCCACGGACGACGAAGCCTAGGCGCGCACCGCGGACCGGGGTGGGGCCCGAAGAGCCGGACCCCCGTCCCGGCCCCCGTTTCCGGTCTCTCGCCCCCCGTCCCCGGTCGGCGCGCCCGGCTTCCGCCACTGCGCGGTGACCGGGGCCGCTCGGCTCCTACAGGCCGAGCTGGCGCTCGGCGCCCTCCACGGTCTGGGCGAGGAGGACGGCGATGGTCATGGGGCCGACGCCGCCGGGTACCGGGGTGATGAAGGAGGCGCGTTCGGCGGCGGAGGCGAAGTCGACGTCGCCGATGTTGCCCGGGTTGTAGCCGGCGTCGATGACGACGGCGCCCGGCTTGATGTCCTCGCCCTTGATGAAGTTCGGCTTGCCGACGGCCGCCACGAGGATGTCGGCCTCGCGGACGACGGAGGAGAGGTCCTTGGTGCGCGAGTGGCAGTAGGTGACGGTGGCGTCGCGGCCGAGGAGGAGCAGACCGGCCGGCTTGCCGAGGATCGCGCTGCGGCCGACGACGACCGCGCGCTTGCCGCTCAGCTCGACGTCGTACGCGTCGAGGAGGCGCATGATGCCGCCGGGCGTGCAGGAGACGAAGCCGGGGAGGCCGAAGCCCATGGCGGCGAACGAGGCCATCGTGACGCCGTCGACGTCCTTCTCCGGGGCGATGGCCTCGAAGGCGGCGCGCTCGTCGATGTGTGGGCCGACCGGGTGCTGGAGGAGGATCCCGTGGACCTCCGGGTCCTCGGACAGCGCGGTGATCGCGGCGACGAGCTCCTCGGTCGTGGTCTCGGCGGGCAGCTCGACGTGCTTGGAGCGGATTCCGGCCTTCGCGCAGCGGTTCTGCTTCATCTTCACGTACGTCACGGAGGCGGGGTCCGCGCCGACGAGGACGGTCGCGAGACACGGGGTGACGCCGGTGCGGCGGGTGATGTCGGCGGCGCGGGCGGCGGTCTCCTCGACCGTGCGGCGGGCGAGGGCCGTACCGTCCATGAGGGTGGCGGTGCTGGTGGACATGGCGACTCCTGGGCGTCGTCTCTGACGGGTGGTTCGCCCAGGCGCACGGCATGGACGGACCCGCGCCGTCACGACGCGCTCCGCCGGGCCGCTCCCCGGTGGTGATCCACCTCAAGCGCCAGTCACGGCCCGAGCCCCACTCTACGTGAGGGCCGTGGGGCGGGTCCCGGACAGGGTGCGTACGCGAGGCCGTCCGGCCGCTTGTCGGCGGCCCGAACGGGCACCACGATGGCCGGGACGGACCGTGACCACGTCGACGGGGAGGCCGAGTTGAGCGATGCGTGGGTGGCGGGAGAAGCGGGTCCGGGTCCGGTCGCCGGGGACGCTCGGCCGCTGGTCGCCGCGTCCTGGCGGCGTTCCGTACGCGCGCGCGTGAGCCCCGACGAGGCGGCGCGCGTGGAGCTGGAGGAGGACGAACTCGCGGCGTACCGCGACGGCCATCCGCTCGCGGCGGCGATGCCCGTGATCCGGGAGCTGATGGGGGCGTACGCGACGGACGGGGAGCACCTGCTCGCGCTCTGCGACGCGGCCGGGCGGATGCTGTGGGTGGAGGGCCATCCGGACACCCTCCGCAAGGCACGCGGCATGAACTTCGTGGCCGGGGCGCGGTGGTCGGAGTCGGCGGCGGGCACGAACGCGCCCGGGACCGCCCTCGCCGTCGACCGTCCGGTGCAGGTCGTCGCCGCCGAACACTTCCGCCGCTCGGTCCGGGCCTGGACCTGCGCCGCCGCACCCGTGCACGACCCGCGCACCGGGCGGGTCCTCGGCGCGGTCGACATCACGGGCGGGGCCGGCCTGGCGCACCCGCACAGCCTCGGCTTCGTACAGGCCGTCGCACGCGCGGCCGAATCCCAGCTGGCCCTGCTCGGGCCCGCCCCCGCGCCCGGACACCTCAGGCTGTCGGCCCTCGGCCGGGACGAGGCCGTGTTCTCCGTGGGCGGACGGCGGGTGCGGCTGGGCCGCCGGCACAGCGAGATCCTGGTGCTCCTCGCCCACCGCCCGGAGGGCGTGAGCGGCGACGGGCTGCTCACCCTGCTGTACGAGGACGAGTCGGTCACCCCGGTCACGCTCCGGGCCGAACTGTCCCGGCTGCGCGCACTGCTCGGCCCCGACGTGCTGCGTTCCCGCCCGTACCGGCTCGCGGACACCGTGGACGCGGACTTCACCACCCTGGACCGGCGGCTGGCATCCGGGGCGGTCGCGGCCGCGGCAGCCGAGTACCCCGGCCCGCTGCTCCCCTCGTCGACCGCGCCCGGAGTCGTACGGCTCCGGGAACGGCTCGCGGGACGACTGCGGGCCGCGCTGGTCGACCGGGGTGATCCCGGACTGCTCGCCGACTGGGCCTACAGCACGTGGGGCGAGGACGACGTGGTGGTCTGGCGGGCGTTGTGCGCGGCCGTACCGGCACCGCAGCTTCCCCCCGTACGGGCACGGCTCGACTCCCTGGAGGCGGAACTGTCCTCCGGTGCAACGGACTTGCAACGTACGGGCCACCACACTCGGCCGTGAGCACCGGCCAGGGACGGCCGGCGCGTCCCAGGGAGGCCATGTCCATGACCCGTTACGCCGCACCCGGTACCGAGGGCGCCCTCATGTCGTACCAGGCCCGCTACGACCACTGGATCGGAGGCGCGTACGTCGCCCCGGCAGGCGGCCGCTACTTCGACAACCCCAGCCCGGTCGACGGCCGCCCCTTCACGGAGGTCGCCCGCGGCACCGCCGAGGACGTGGAACGCGCCCTGGACGCGGCGCACGCCGCGGCACCCGCGTGGGGCCGGACCGCCCCGGCCGACCGGGCGACCGTCCTGCTGCGCATCGCCGACCGCATGGAGGCCAACCTGGAGGCCCTCGCGGTCGCCGAGACCTGGGACAACGGCAAGCCCGTCCGCGAGACCCTCGCCGCGGACATCCCGCTCGCGATCGACCACTTCCGCTACTTCGCGGGCGTGCTGCGGGCCCAGGAGGGGTCCCTGAGCGAGATCGACGACGACACCGTCGCCTACCACTTCCACGAGCCCCTCGGCGTCGTCGCGCAGATCATCCCGTGGAACTTCCCGATCCTCATGGCGGTCTGGAAGCTGGCGCCCGCCCTCGCCGCCGGGAACGCCGTGATCCTCAAGCCGGCTGAACAGACCCCGGCCTCCGTCCACTTCTGGCTGAGCCTCGTCGCCGACCTCCTGCCGCCCGGCGTCCTCAACATCGTCAACGGCTACGGCGAGGAAGCCGGCAAGCCCCTCGCCTCCTCCCCCCGCGTCGCCAAGATCGCCTTCACCGGCGAGACCTCGACGGGCCGGCTGATCATGGGGTACGCCTCCGAGAACCTCAAGCCCGTCACCCTCGAACTCGGCGGCAAGTCCCCGAACATCTTCTTCGACGACGTCTGGGCCGCCGACGACGACTTCCGCGACAAGGCCCTCGAAGGCTTCACGATGTTCGCCCTCAACCAGGGCGAGGTCTGCACCTGCCCCTCCCGCGCCCTCGTCCAGCGCGGCCACTACGCCGACTTCCTCGAAGCCGCCGTCGCCCGCACCGAACTCATCGTCCCCGGTCACCCCCTCGACACCACCACCATGATCGGCGCCCAGGCCTCCGCCGACCAGCTCGCCAAGATCCTCTCCTACCTGGAGATCGGCCAGCAGGAAGGCGCGAAGATCCTCACCGGCGGCCAGGTCGTCGAACACGGCGGCGAGCTCGCGGGCGGCTACTACGTCCAGCCCACCATCTTCGAAGGCGACAACCGCATGCGCGTCTTCCAGGAGGAGATCTTCGGCCCCGTCGTCGCCGTCACCTCCTTCTCCGACTTCGACGACGCCATCCACACCGCCAACGACACCCTCTACGGCCTCGGCGCCGGCGTCTGGACCCGCGACACCAACACCGCCTACCGCGCCGGCCGCGCCATCCAAGCCGGCCGCGTCTGGACCAACTGCTACCACGCCTACCCCGCCCACGCCGCCTTCGGCGGCTACAAGCAGTCCGGCATCGGCCGCGAAACCCACCGCATGATGCTGGACCACTACCAGCAGACGAAGAACCTCCTGGTCTCGTACTCCCCGAAGAAGCTCGGCTTCTTTTAGAGGTACGAGAAGGGGCGTCTGACCAGCCAAAACACGCGTCAGACGCCCCTTCCTTCTTGCCACTGGACAGCGAAGCCATAGATCGATCACCGGTTCCTCCCACCGCCGCATGGCCTCGTCGGGTCAGGTGATCGGCGTGGTTCCGCGCTTCGACCAGGAACTTCGCGTGGCAGCGGAACAGAACCCCAATGCTCTGCCCGTTACGACGCGCCCACTCTGCCGGATCGACTCCGGAGGCGAGCCAGAACGAGATGCCGGCATGCCGAAGGCCATAGGGGCGCTTCGCCAACTCCATGGCACCCCCGTAAAGGGTGACGGCGGCCTCGCGTGCACGCCCCCACGTGATGCCGGCAGACGACACTTCGACTTCTGCAGGTGGATCACTTCCGCCTGGCGCATCGCGGCGCAGTACATGCCACCGAAGGCCCAACGATCGCTGGTCGTCGGATGGCCCAGAACGAGTGACGTCCTGCCTCTGCATTGCGGCTTGTACGAGGCTCTACAGATGAACTCGTACGCGGACACCGAGGGCCGCGCGGTCGGCTCACCCCCGGGCAGGCTGTTCACCCCAGGCTAATTTGCACTACCGTCAGATTGCCCGATGCGGTCAGGTGCGACGTGCAGCAGCCTGGGGCTGATTCGAGTGGAACCCCACCAGCATCCCGCAGCTGAAGACGTTTGCACGGCTCAAGCAGCAGCCGGTGTTCTCCGATGTCGAGTTCGCGGCCCACGAGAGCCACATTCTCGACCTCTGAGGGTACCAAGCTCCTTCCCACGTCTGCTCAGGACCTGGACCTCACGGTGCCGCCGCCCGCACCGTTCTCCCGTGGCGGCGGGGCGTGGACAGGCCTGCGGAAGCAGCTCGACGGCGTGGCAGTCGACGTCGTTCGGTGGTCAGGCGATGCTCTGCACGGGGCTGCTCGAGGCCGACTTACCGCGGGCGCGCGCGGATCCATCCCTTGTTGAGACGCCGGCAACCCAACCGTGTCAACAACGTCCGTGATCAATACACCTAGCATCTCAAGCCCCGCCCTCACTACCGGACCAGGCACGGACCGGATTCGCGGCCAGGCGCCGTGGTGCAGTGCAGCGGGGCCGTATGGGCACCGTTCCCCTTCTTCATCGCGGGCCGGCCCGGCAACCGGCTCGACTCCTGCATGGCACTTCCGCGCCATGCGCAGCACGCCCGCCTTGGGCGGTTCGGAGCGACCAGTCGCGTCCCGTGGCTCAGACGACCGATAGAACGATCTTGCCCGTGGTGCGGCCCTGTTCGCCGATCGCGTGGGCCTTCGACGCCTCGGCGAGCGGCACGACGAGGTCGACCACCGGCCGCAGCCGCCCCTGCTCCACCAGGGCCGCGATCTCGCGCAGGCCGAGGTGGTCGGGCTCCACCAGGACCCAGGCCGCCCGTACACCGTCCCGCGCGGCGGGGACGTCGTCCGGGCCCGGCAGGGTAATCAGCCTGCCCCCGTCTCGGAGCACCTCCAGGGAGCGTTCCGCCGTCTCGCCACCGATACCGTCCAGGACGACGTCCATGTCGGAGACGACGTCCTCGAAGCGTGTCCCGCGGTAGTCGATCACCTCGTCCGCGCCCAGCTCGCGCACCAGGTCGTGCTTGCCCGCGCTCGCCGTGCCGATGACGTAGGCTCCGCGGGCCTTGGCAATTTGCACGGCAAGGTGCCCGACTCCGCCGGCCGCCGCGTGCACCAGCACCCGCTCCCCGGGGCGGACGTCCGCCGCGTCGACGAGGGCCTGCCAGGCGGTGAGCGCCGCCAGCGGGAGCGCCGCGGCCTCCACGTGGGTCAGGGAGGCGGGCTTGGGGGCGAGGTGCCGTGCCGGGGCCACCACGTACTCGGCGTATCCGCCCGCCTGCCGGGGGAAGAGCGGCATGCCGAAGACCTCGTCGCCGGGACGGAAGATCCCCACACCAGGGCCGGCGGCCTCCACCGTGCCGGAGACGTCCCACCCGACGGCCGGAACGGGGCCCCACTCGATGAGGGCCCCGCCGGCCCGGGTCTTCCAGTCCACGGGGTTCACTCCGGCCGCGTGGACCCGCACCAGGACTTCGCCCAAACCGGGCTCAGGGCGCTCCATCTCGCGCTCGACCAGGCTCTCGAGTCCGCCCCACTGCTCCACGACCACCGCACGCATGCTGTCCGCCTCGTTTCCGTCTCGATCGGTGCGCCCCCGGACCGTTCCGGCGGCGATGCGTCCACGATCCGGTACCGCGGTCCCGCGTGGTGTTGGCCGTTTGGCCAGCATGTGACAGGATCAGGCCATGAGGAAACCATCAGAACCGGCGAGGGGGGCAGCTCACGAAGTGACACCGGCGCCCCCGCACCGGGTCGCCGTCCTCGCGCTGCCCGGGGTGCCTCCGTTCGAGCTCGGCATACCCTCCCGGGTCTTCGGCAGCGCCGAGGACGCCGGCGGGCGCCCCCTGTACGAGGTCACGATCTGCACGGCCGACGGTGCCCCGGTGCTCAGCGACGCCGGGTTCACCGTGCAGCCCTCGGCCGGGCCCGAGGCGCTCGCCGCCGCCGACACCGTGGTCCTCCCGCCCACTCACGCCATGCCCGAGCTCGGCCGTGGCGGCCCGCTGCCGCCCGAGGTCGCCGCGGCCATCGACGGCATCCGGCCCGGCACCCGACTCGTGTCCATCTGCACCGGGTCGTACGTGCTCGCCGCCGCCGGGCTCCTCGACGGCCGGCCGGCCACCACGCACTGGAACCTGGCCCCGGAGTTCCGCCGGGCCTTTCCCCAGGTCAAAGTGGACGAGGACGTGCTCTTCGTCGACGACGGCGACGTGCTGACCTCCGCGGGCGTGGCCGCGGGGGTCGACCTGTGCCTGTACATGATCCGCCGCGACCACGGCGCCTCGGTCGCCAACCGCGCGGCCCGCATGTGTGTGGTGCCTCCCTGGCGGGACGGCGGGCAGGCCCAGTTCATCGACCGGCCCGTGCCGGAGCCCACCCTGGCCAGCACCACCGCCACCCGCGCCTGGGCCCTGGAACACCTCGCCGAGCCCCTCACCCTGGCCCGGCTCGCCGAGCACGCCCGGATGAGCCTGCGGTCCTTCACCCGGCGGTTCCGCGACGAGGTCGGAGTGACTCCGGTGCAGTGGCTCACGGCACAACGTCTGGAGCTGGCCAGGCAACTTCTCGAGACGACCGATCTTCCGATCGACCTCGTCGCCCACCGCGCGGGCCTCGGCTCCGGCAACTCCCTGCGCGCGCACATGCGTACGACCTTCGGTGTCTCGCCCGCCGCGTACCGACGCGCGTTCGGCACCGGCGCCCTCCCCGGACGCGGACGGGAGACGGAACCGTCCATGTGACGGGCTCCGGGTGAGCACCGCCGATTCCTTGGCGGACAGCGCCCCGGGAGGGACGCTGTCGGCGTGCTGCCACGGCACGGCACGGCCTGCGCCTTACGCTGCAACGCCGGGAGGAACCAGCCGGGACCGAGCCTCCCGAAAGCGCGGACGCCTTGCTTGCCGTCACCGTCATCGCGGGCATTCTGTTCACCTGGTGCGTCCTGTCGCGCAGGCTCGCGCTGTGGGGCATCACCGCACCGATCGCCATGATGGTGGCGGGCATCGCCCTCACCAGCGGCTCGGACCCGCCGCTCGTGTTCGACTTCGGCGACCTGGCCGGCTTCGAACGCGCCGTGGAGGTCGTCCTCGCCCTGCTGCTCTTCGTCGACGCGACCGAGGTTCCGGCGGGAGGCATCCGGCGGGAGAGGAGCGTCGTCGCCCGTCTCCTGGGCGCCGCGTTGCCGCTGACCCTGGGCGCCGCCTTCCTGTCCGCGCTCGCCTTCTTCCCCGACCGGCCCGGTTGGGTGCTCGCGACCCTGGCGACGGTCGTCGTCCCCCTCGACCTGGCACCCGCCGCTGCCCTCGTGCGGGACGAACGCATCCCGGCGCGCCTGCGGGAGGTGCTCAACGTCGAGGGCGGCCTCAGCGATGGGATCGTCTCGCCGGTGTTCCTGATCTGTGTCGCCGCCGCAGCCGAGTACCATGCGGCGGGCTCCGACTACGCCGAGGCGCTCCTCGACGCGGTCGGAGCGGCGGGCTGGGCCGTCGGATCCGGCTCGCTCGTCGGCTACCTGGCCGGACGGCTGCTCCGCCGGTCCTGGGCGAAGGGCTGGACCCTGCCCACCGCGGCGAGACTCGCGGTGCTGAGCGTGCCCCTCGCCGCGTACTCCCTGTCGGTCTTCCTGGGCGGCAACGGCTTCGTCGCCTCGTTCGTCGCCGGCGTCTGCGTCGCCCCGGCGATGCGGCATCTCCCCGAGGGCACCGTGCGGATGGCCGACGACCTGGTCACCCTGTCGACCCTCGCCCTGTGGTTCCTCTTCGGCCAGTTGGTCAGCGACGAGTTCTGGGACGGCTTCCACCTGTCCGTCGTCCTCTACGCCCTCCTCGTCTGCACTCTGGTACGCCTGGTGCCCGTGACGGTCGCCCTCGTCGGTACGGATCTGTCCCTGTCCGACCGGCTGTTCCTGGGGTGGATGGGGCCCAGGGGAGTGGCCTCGGTGGTCTTCGGGCTCCTCGCCGCCATCGAACTGCGTGGCTCCGGTGGCGGTGACTTCATCTCGCGGGTGATGGTGATCACCGTCATGGTCAGCATCGTGCTGCACGGCCTGAGCGCCGAGTCCATCGGCCGCCGCTACGCCCGAGGGCGGCGCCCTTCGCCGGCACCCCGGGTCCGGGGATGAGGGCGCGCGCTCGTGCCGGCGGTCACGGGCACGGTGGCGTGGTTCGGTGGCAGGAGAGCCGCGAGCCGGAGCCCAAGAGGCTGCCCGAGCGGCACGCGTTCCGTCATACCGGCCGTCAACCGCACCACTCGAACCCGGCGCCTGCGCCACGCTGCTCGAGCGGTGAGGCGAAATGTCGCATTCGGCCACATGATGGAGTCCGGACAGCGAAGGGAGGCTGATCGATGATCCAGATCGCCGATATCCGGGAGTGGCGCGAGCACGACGTCGTCGACGCAGACGGGAAGAAGATCGGCACGCTCGAGTCGGTCTACGTGGACACCGCGACCGACGAACCGTCGTTCGCGACAGTGACCGTCGGCCTTCCTACGCGGCATCGGCTGGTGTTCGTGCCCCTCGCCGAAGCCACGGTCGGTCCTGGCTACCTGAAGGTCCCCTTCGGCAAGTCCTTGGTGAAAGACGCACCGGCCATCGACACGGACGGCGTGCTGCCGGCCGAGCGAGAACCGGATGTCTTCGCGCACTACGAACTGGAGTACCAGCCCGGCGCCGGCGGCGAGCGACGTCTGGCCAGGCGCTGATCAGTGGGAAGAAACCGTGATGGTCTGGGTGCTGTTGCTCATTGTGGCTGCGATCGTCCTTGGCATCGTAGGTGCGGTTGCTGACGGGCTTTTCTATCTCCTGGTGATCGGCGTGCTGGTCTTCGTCACCGCGCTGACCTTGGGGGCCATCCGATTTCGGCGTACCGGGCGTCGCCCCGTGCGATAGCCCGCCCCGTGATCGGGCGCTGCGGCTGTGCCCGTGCCCTCGTCCTGACGACACGGGCCCGCTCGTCACGTCGCTGAGCGGGCCCCTCGCGGATACTCTGGGATTCATGATCGAGTCCGGACGGCCGCGGCTCCGTCGAGGCTACGGCTACGGCTACGGCAGGCTTGTGCGGCTGTCGCCGGTGATTCTGACCGTCGTGATCGCCTGCTTGGCCTACGCCACCCCGCCGGAGATGGCCTTCAGCCGCCTCCTGCCCGCGGCGCCGGCTCTGGCCGCCGCCATGTGGCCGGTCCTTCCGACCGTCCTGCTCGGGACCGTCTGCCTCCTTCTGATGATCGGCCTCAGCCTCGTCTTCCCCGATCTGGGGACGTGGTGGACATGCGGGGGGATCGTCGCGGTCACCGTGGCCGCCGCATACGGAAGCCATGTCCGGCTCCAGCGGGAGCGCACCCTCTTCCAGGTACGGCTCGTCGCCGACGCGGCCCAGCAGGTGGTGCTGCGGCCCCTACCGCACCGATTCCGGAACGTCGAGATCGAATCGCTGTACCTCGCGGCCGCCGCGGAAGCCCGCATCGGCGGGGATTTCTACGAGGTGGTCGACACGCCGTACGGGGTACGGCTCCTCATAGGCGACGTGCGAGGCAAAGGCCTGCCGGCGGTGGGGGCGGCCGCAGCGATCGTCAACGCCTTCCGGGAGGCGGCACACGGCGAGGCCGACATGACCGACGTCGCCCGCAGGCTGGACGCCAGCTGCGCCCGGCACAACGCCGCCCATCCGCCCGAGGCGCCGATGGAACGCTTCGCCACCGCGCTGCTCGTCGAGATCCCGCATCAAAGCAACCGCATCACCATCGTCAACTGCGGACATCCCCCACCGTTGGTCCACAGCCTGAAAAACGTACGCGTCCTCGAGCCGTCCGCCCCATCGCCCCTGCTCAGCCTGGCGGAGTTGATCGGTGACCAGTACCGTGCGGACGCCTTCGACTTCGCTCCCGGCGAGCTTCTCCTCCTCTACACGGACGGGGTCGCCGAAACCCGCGCCCGGGACGGTGAGTTCTTCCCGTTGACGGAGTGGATGCGTCGACAAGCCCCCACATCTCCCCGTGATCTGCTCACGGCCCTGCACCACGACCTCCTCCGTCACAGCAGAGGCAGCCTCGACGATGACATCGCCGCCTTGGCCGTACGCCTGCACACTTCATGAGCCGTGCGCACGGAGAGGCCGTGAGCTCCCCCACCGCTCAGGCTCGAGCCGACCGTCCTCACCACCGGCGCTTGATGCGGCACCGCCCCGGGTTCGGGCAGACGCGGGAGGCCGTCAAGCCACGGGCAAGGCCTGTTCCGCCCAGATCGTTTTCCCTGCCGGCATGTAGCGCGTCCCCCAGTGCTCGGTGAGCTGGGCGACCATGAACAGTCCACGTCCGCCCTCCTCGTCGCTGCCGGCGTAACGGGCATGCGGTGAGGTGTGCTGCGAGTCGGAGACCTCGCAGATGAGAGAACGGTCCCGGATCAACCGCAGGCCGATCGGGCCGGAGGCATGGCGGATCGCGTTGGTGACCAGTTCGCTGACCACCAGTTCTGTGGTGAAGACCAGATCGTCCAGTCCCCACCGCCCAAGCTGTTCCGCGGCCGTCGCACGTGCGCGTGCGACGAGGGCGGGGTCCGAGGGCAGTTCCCAGGTCGCCACCTGCTGTGCCCCCAGCGCACGGGTGCGCACGACGAGGAGCGTCGCGTCGTCCTGCACCTGGCCCGATGCCAGCTCCGCGACGATCTGGGCGCACAATCGATCGGACGACGATCCTCGCTGCTCGCCGAGTACGGCCGCCAACCGGTCCAACCCCACGTCGGTGCCCTTCCCCCGGGCTTCCACGAGGCCGTCGGTGAACAGGACGACCAGGCTTCCCTCCGCGAGCTCCACTTCCGCGCCCTCGTACGGAAGCCGTCCCACGCCCAGAGGAGGCCCCGGCGGCAGACGAAGGAAGCTGACGGGGCCGTGCGGCTGCACCACAGCCGGCGGCAGGTGTCCCGCCGCCGCCCAGGTGCTCGTCCGGGAAGCCGGATCGTAGATCCCGTAGACGCACGTCGCTCCGACGGCGCCACTGCCGTCCGCGCCTTTCCCGTTCTGTTCCGACGCGTCCCTGCCGACTTGATCGTTCAGCCGGGCCAGGAGTTCGTCGGGCGCGAGGTCCAGCTCGGCCAGGGTGCGCACCATCGCGCGCAATCGCCCCATGGTGGCAGCGGCTCCCAGTCCGTGGCCGACGACGTCCCCCACGACGAGTCCGACGCGTGCCCCTGAAAGCGGAATGACGTCGAACCAGTCGCCGCCGGCGCCGAGGTGACTGTCGGCCGGCAGGTAGCGACTCGCCGCCTCGACCGCGCTCAGCTCGGGCAGCGATCGTGGCAGCAGGCTGCGCTGGAGCACGAACGCGGCGGTGTGCTCTCGGCGGTAACGCCGGGCGTTGTCGATGCATACGGCGGTCCGCGACGCCAGTTCCTCGGCCATTGCCCGATCGCCGTCGTCGAAGGGATCCGAGCTCTCGCCCCGCACGAAGGTGACGAGGCCCAAGGGCGTCCCCCGCACGATCAGCGGCACGTACAGCCGTGTCGGCGCGACCACGGCGTCCGTGGTCGACCGGCCCCTGGCCAGGCTCTCGGCCTGCGATGACCCGGCGGCGTACGCGACCCCCGCACCCACCTGGGAAGGTCCCCCGCCGGAATCCGCCACGCGTACGAGGTCCCATGCCGTGACGGGCTTCGGTTCCTCTCCCTCGAGCACTTCTGCGGCCACGTCGACGAGCACGGCTTCGGCGTACTGCGGCACGGCGACCTCGGCGAGCTCCGCTGCCGTTCCGGACGGGTCCAGCGTCGACCCGATCCTCGCGCCGGCCTCAGCGAGGAGCGCGAGGCGCTGCTGCGCACGGTAGTGGTCGGTGACGTCAATGGACTGTTCGCACACGCCCACTGGTTCTCCCCGGCCGTCCAGCAGTCGGAAATAGGACGAGGACCAGACGTGCTCGCGCCGCGGGTCGGCCGGGGAGCGCCCTCTGAAATGGACGTCGATGACCGGCTCACCGGTCTCGAGGATCTGTTGGACGAATTCCTCCGGCGGCGCCAGGTGCTGGGTGGTGAGGACATCACCGGGAAAGAGTTCGGTCATGGAGCGGCCGAGCAACGCCGTGAGGTCGCCACCGAGTTCCCGGACGCTGGATGCGTTGGCCCACAAGAGGCGCGCGCCGGGACCGTAGATGGTCAGTGTCACCGGCGACTGGGTTACGAGCCCCTGCAGCATCGCCTGTCGGGTCTCCCACCAACGAAGCCCCTGCAACTCAGTCGCCGTGAGGACGGCGGAGGGGGTCTGGCCGGAAGAGGCCCCGTCGGAGGCAGGGGTGAGGGGGTGCAGAGTCACTGCCACACGTACGGTGTCTCCGCTACGGTGGCGCACGTCCACGACGGCACTGCGTGTCCCACCGAGCCGCAGCCGCTGATCCCACCCCGGCTGCTCCGATCTGTCGCGATCGGCGTGCGAGGGTGCGATCAGGTCCACCGCCCGGCGTCCCAGTACCTCCGAAGCCGGATACCCCAGTAGGGCCTCGGCCTCACGGCTCCACCCGACGAGCACTCCATCCGCGGCGAGCAGGGCGAAGCCGACCGGGGGCGGGCCGAGGCGCTCACCTTCGTCCACCCCGGCGGGAGGAATGAACGGTAGCCCTTCCATGCCCCCCATCATCCTTCCCCGGGGTCGCGACCGCAGCGCGCTCGATCCGGTCCTGGCTGCCTCCGCACAGCGCGGGCGGATGCGCGGCTTGCCGGGTTCCCCACTGAGAGGTCTCATCGAAGTCCCGACACCGAGAGGTCGTACGCCGTGAAATCGGGGCCCGAACCGGAGCGGATCGACCGGACCGAGAAACCCCCTTGCGCCTGCCACCCGGCAGCGGAGCAGCGGGGCGGCTGATCCCCGCGCGGCGGGCACACCGCGAGGACGCGGATCCTGCGTTACACGTGGCTCAGGGCCGTACCACCGCCGTGCTGCACGATGTCAGCGGCCGGCCGCGGCCGGCAGCGGGACGAGCGTGCGGCCCTCCAGGGCCTGCCGGTATGCCCCGCGCCGCTCGGCGTGCACGCTACGGCGGGCCAGGCACAGCGTCCCGGCCGGCACTCCGCACGCGGGGCAGGAAACACCAAACGCGCCGTGCCCGTACAGCCGTTGCGTCTCGTATGCGGCGTCCAGGACGGCATCGGCGATCCGGTCTCCGAAGGACGGCGCGCGGCGCGGCGTGAGGGTCGGGCTCATGGCGGGGCAATCTCCTGGGTTCGGCGGAGGACGGCGTCGTCAGGTCGTCCCCGGACTTCGGTCTTGCCGTCGTTTACCCGTCGGCACGGAAAGGAGTCCTGGTTCACGACTCGACTGCGATGAGCCCCGTTCTACGGGATGGGTCTGACAGTGAAGGTCGGAGCCGGTTCCGTGAGCCGGCTCCCGACCTGACCGCCGCGCCTGCCGCTTCCCTCGGGCCGGCACGGCGGCATCCGCCGAAGCGGCAGGCCCCGCTCATCCACATCTCCTTTAATGCCCCTTTTCATACCTTCTCGACTGTGAAGCATGTCACTCTCCGTAAGGCATTGCGGATGGTTTGCCGACGTCAGGGCAGGCGGCCGAATCGCCGGACAACCGGCAGGGGGACTCGGAGAACGGAAGGCCAGACCCGACGTGACGGCAGCACAACAGACCATCCATGTGGGCGGAGAGTGGCGCGCAGCCCTGTCCGGAGCCACGCGCGAGATCATCGACCCCGCCGACGCGACCGCCTTCGCGGTCGTGGCCGAGGGCGGTGTCCAGGACACGGACGACGCCGTGGCCGCGGCGCGGGCCGCCTTCGACGACGGTTCCTGGCCCCGTACGCCGGTCGCCGAACGCGCCGCCCTGCTGCGGCGGGCCGCCGACCTGCTGAAGCGCGACCGCGAGCGGATCGGCGCCCTGGAGAGCCAGGACGCGGGCAAGACGCTGGAGGAGGGCCGCATCGACGTCGACTGCGTCCGCGACGCCTTCCTCTACTTCGCCGACCTGATCGCGAACGAGGACGGCGGCGGGCGGGTCGTCGACGCCGGATCGGACGAGATCCGCAGCGTCGTGGTGCAGGAGCCGGTCGGGGTCTGCGCCCTGATCACGCCGTGGAACTATCCGTTGCTCCAGGCCAGCTGGAAGATCGCGCCCGCACTCGCCGCCGGCAACACGTTCGTGATCAAGCCCAGCGAGATCACCCCGCTGAGCACCGTCGTCCTGGTCGAACTGCTCCTGGAGGCCGGACTGCCCCTCGGCGCGGCCAACATCGTGACCGGCCCCGGCGACACCGTCGGCGCGCGGCTCGCCGAGCACCCCGACGTCGACCTCGTCTCGTTCACGGGCGGTCTCGTGAGCGGGACGAAGGTCGCCAGGGCGGCTGCCGACAGCGTGAAGAAGGTGGCCCTCGAACTGGGCGGCAAGAATCCCAACGTCGTGTTCGCCGACGCCTGTTCGACGCCCGAAGGGTTCGACACCGCCGTCGACCAGGCGCTCAACGCCGCGTTCGTCCACAGTGGCCAGGTCTGCTCCGCCGGCTCCCGCCTCATCGTCGAGGCATCGCTGCGCGAGCGCTTCGTCGCCGAACTCGCCCGCCGTGCCGCCCACATCAGGCTCGGACGCGGCACCGACGAGGGCGTCGAGTGCGGTCCGCTGGTCTCCGCCGCGCAGCTGGCGAGGACCGAGGAGTACGTCGCTTCGGCCCTCGGCGAGGGCGCGGTGGTGCGGGCGGGCGGTGAGCGGCCCGCCGGGGCGGGCTACTTCTACCGGCCCACGATCCTCGACCGCTGCCACCGGCGCATGCGGGTCGTCCGGGAGGAGGTCTTCGGGCCCGTCCTCACCGTGGAGACCTTCGATACGGAGGACGAGGCCGTCGCCCTCGCCAACGACACCGAGTACGGCCTCGCCGGAGCGGTATGGACCGCGAACGAGGACCGTGCCCGGCGCGTCGCGGCCCGGCTGCGCCACGGCACCGTCTGGATCAACGACTTCCACCCGTACCTGCCGCAGGCGGAATGGGGCGGCTTCGGGAAGTCCGGCATCGGCCGGGAACTGGGCCCCGGCGGTCTCGCCGAGTACCGCGAGAGCAAGCACATCTACCGGAACCTCACCCCGCGCCCCGTGCGCTGGTTCGCGGGCGAGACTCACAAGGACCAGGCATGAACGAGCAACACGTGTACGACTACGTCGTCGTCGGCGGCGGCACCGCGGGATCGGTGATCGCCTCCCGGCTGACCGAGGACCCGGACGTCACCGTCGCCGTCATCGAGGGCGGCCCCAGCGACGTCGGCCGCGACGACGTCCTGACCCTGCGCCGCTGGATGGGCCTGCTCGGGGGCGAGCTGGACTACGACTACCCCACCACCGAGCAGCCCCGGGGCAACTCGTACATCCGGCACAGCCGGGCCCGCGTGCTGGGCGGCTGTTCCTCGCACAACACCCTCATCGCCTTCAAGCCCCTTCCCTCCGACTGGGACGAGTGGGCCGAGGCCGGTGCCGAGGGCTGGGACGCCGCCGCCATGGACCCCTACTTCGCCCGGCTGCGCAACAACATCGTGCCCGTCGACGAGGCGGACCGGAACGCGATCGCGCGGGACTTCGTCGACGCGGCGCAGGCCGCGCTCGGGGTGCCCCGCATCGAAGGCTTCAACCGCGAGCCGTTCCACGAGGGCGTCGGCTTCTTCGACCTCGCCTACCACCCGGAGGACAACAAGCGGTCGTCCGCCTCCGTCGCCTATCTGCACCCGTTCCTGGACCGGCCGAACCTGCACATCGCCCTGGAGACCTGGGCGTTCCGGCTGGAGTTCGAGGGCACCCGGGCGACCGGCGTGCACATCCGCGCGAAGGACGGCACGGAACACGTCGTGCGCGCCCGGCGCGAGATCCTGGTGTGCGCGGGCGCCGTGGACACCCCGCGCCTGCTGCTGCACTCCGGAGTCGGGCCGCGGGCGGATCTCGAGAAGCTCGGCATACCCGTCGTGCACGACCTGCCGGGCGTCGGGGAGAACCTGCTCGACCACCCCGAGTCGGTCATCGTGTGGGAGACCCACGGCCCGATCCCGGAGAACTCCGCGATGGACTCCGACGCCGGTCTCTTCGTCCGCCGGGACCCGGAGTCCGAGGGACCGGACCTGATGTTCCACTTCTACCAGATCCCCTTCACCGACAACCCGGAGCGGCTGGGCTACGAACGGCCCGCGCACGGCGTGTCGATGACACCGAACATCCCCAAGCCGCGCAGCCGGGGCAGGCTGTACCTGACGAGCGCCGACCCCGAGGTCAAGCCCGCGCTGGACTTCCGGTACTTCACCGACGAGGACGACCACGACGGCCGGACCCTCGTCGACGGGATCCGCATCGCCCGGCACATCGCGGCGAGCGAACCCCTGGCCGGCTGGCTGAAGCGCGAGGTGTGCCCGGGGCCGGAGGTCACCTCGGACGAGGAGCTCAGCGCCTACGCCCGGCACGTCGCCCACACCGTCTACCACCCGGCCGGCACCTGCCGGATGGGTGCCGTCGGCGACGAACTCGCCGTCGTCGCACCCGACCTGAGGATCCGGGGCCTCGACGGCATCCGGATCGCCGACGCGTCCGTCTTCCCGACCATGACCGCCGTCAACCCCATGATCGGCGTGCTCATGGTCGGCGAGAAATGCGCCGACCTGCTGGGAGGTACGACCCGATGAGCACTCCGTACGCCTCGACCCGCACCACCACGTCGTCCCCGACGGCCGACGGGTCCGTCTTCTCCGTACGCGGTCTGTGGAAGGTCTTCGGTCCCAAGGCCGAGCGCGTGCCCGGCGACCAGGAGCTCGCGCGGCTGGACGCGGCCGAGCTGCGTGAGCGCACCGGCTGCACCGCCGCCGTCCGCGACGTCTCCTTCGACGTCGCGAAGGGTGAGGTCTTCGTCGTCATGGGCCTGTCGGGCTCGGGCAAGTCGACGCTCGTACGCTGCCTGACCAGACTGATCGAGCCGACGTCGGGCACGGTCTCCATCGACGGCGAGGACGTCCTGTCCATGGACCCTGGCCGGCTCCGCGAACTGCGCCGGCACCGGGCCTCGATGGTCTTCCAGCACTTCGGCCTGCTGCCGCACCGCACCGTGCTCGACAACGTCGCGTACGGCCTGGAGATCCAGGGCGTGGGTCGCGGCGAACGGCGCGAGCGGGCGGCGGAGTTCGTCGCCAAGGTCGGCCTCGCGGGCATGGAGCAGCGCAGGCCGGGCCAGTTGTCCGGCGGTCAGCAGCAGCGGGTCGGTCTGGCCCGTGCTCTGGCCGTGGATCCCGAAGTGCTGCTGTTCGACGAACCGTTCAGCGCGCTGGACCCGCTCATCCGCCGGGACATGCAGGAGGAGGTCGTGCGCCTGCACCGGGAGGAGGGGCGCACGATGGTCTTCATCACGCACGACCTGAGCGAGGCGCTGAAGCTCGGCGACCGCATCGCGCTGATGCGCGACGGCCGGATCGTGCAGCTCGGTACGCCGGAGGAGATCGTGGGCTCCCCCGCCGACGACTACGTCCGTGACTTCGTCCGTGACGTGCCGCGCGAGCAGGTGCTGACCGTGCGCTCGGCGATGCGCCCCGCGTTCGCGGAAGAGCACGGGGCCGGCCCGGCGCTCGCCCCCGGCGCCACCGTCCTGGAGGCCATCGAAGCGGTCGCCCGGACGGGCGAGAACGCGCGGGTGGTCGAGGACGGCCGGTGCCTCGGCGTGGTGGACCACGCGGGACTCCTGGGTGTCGTCGCCGGCGTACCGACCGCGGCGGGGCAGGCGGTGGCCTGATGCACTCCCCTACGAATTGGCCACCGCCGTGCGGCACGACCGGTGCCGGCGCCCGGGGAGAGCGCCGCGGCACCGGACGCCCCCGCCTGTCCTTCGGCGTCCCCGCTTCCGCCCGCGACGCCGGATCCGCCGGCGTACCCCGGTCCGCCCGTTACGCCGGATCCGCCGACGTACCCCGCTCCGCCCGCGACGCCGGACACGCCGGCGTCGCCCCGGCCGGCGGGGACGCCGGCCGCCGCCCCGTCAGGCCCGCGGGC